>JALYRN010000594.1 GCA_030855295.1 Myxococcota bacterium
CTTCGGCGGCGTTGACGGAACGATGGGCGAGCGAGCGGGTCCGTGCGGGCTTGGTCATGCCGCGATCAACACGCGGTTTCGCTCGGAATTCCCTGTGGCTCGTGCGTCAGGATCAGATCTGCACCCTGTCGTCACACGCCATGTGGATGTAGAACGCGTCCTGCGAGAACACGTACCGAAGGTCACGTCGCGCTCATCTCGCCAGGATGTCATCAACAAGCGCCACTGTGTTCGAGCTCTCGCGGCGTCGCGAGCGCCGGCGGCGCCCTCCGCCGCTCACGGCTCGAGCGCGAAGCCGTCCTCGCCGTACACGCGATCGAGGAGCGGCGCGTACTTCTTCTCCACGTCCTTCCGCTTCACCTTCATGGTCGGAGTGAGCTCCCCCTGCTCCTGGCTGAAGTCGCGCTCGAGGATGACGAAGCGGCGCACCTGCTCGACGCGCGCGAGGTGCTCGTTCGCGCGGCGCACGGCGGCGCGGATGCGCTCGCGCAGCTCGGGATGCGCGACCACCTTCGCCATCGCGGTGTTCAGCGCCTCGGTGCGCCCCGCGGGGTTCGCCATCAGCTCGGCCTGTCGCGCGGCGAGCTCTTCCGGGGTGCAGAGCCCGCGCGCGATGCCCCACTCCAGCGTCTCGAGCGGGCTCGGGGCGACGATCGCAGCGACGTAGCTGCGGCGATCACCGTGCGCGTGCACCTGCGAGATCAGCGGATCCTGCTGCTTGATCGACTGCTCGATGTTCGCGGGCGAGAGGTTCTTGCCGCCGGCCGTGATGATCAGGTGCTTCTTGCGATCGGTGATCTTCAGGAACCCGTCGCCGTCGATCGCGCCGACGTCGCCGGTGTGCAGCCAGCCGCCCTCGAGCATCTCCGCGGTCGCGTCGGCGTTCTTGTAGTAGCCCTTGAACACCCAGGGCGCGCGCACGAGGATCTCTCCGTCCCCCGCGATGCGGCACTCCGCGGGCGCGATCACGCGACCGACGGTGCCGAGCTTCACGGCCTGCTCGGTGTTGATGTGCGTGACGACCGTCGCCTCGGTCATCCCGTACGCCTCGTAGATCGGCAGGCCTGCCGCCCAGAAGAACTCGAGGATCGCCGGCGCGGTGGGCGCGGCGCCGGTCAGCATCATCCGCACGCGCCCGCCGAACGCGCCGCGGATCCGCCGGAACACGAGCCGGTCGGCGATCGCGTACTTCGCCGCGAGCAGCGGCGGCACCGCGCGCCCCGCGAGTCGATGCTCGAGCCGCTCGCGGCCGACCGCGCACGCCCAGCGGAAGAGCCGCTGCACGGCCGGCTTCTGCTTCTCGATCTCGGAGAAGATCTTCGCGTACGCCTTCTCGAAGATGCGCGGCACGCTCCCGAACACCGTCGGGCCGACGGTCCGGAGATCGTCGAGCACCGTCGCCGTGCTCTGCGCGTAGGCCGCCGGCATGCCGGCGTTGATGCGGCCGTAGAAGCCGAGCACGCGCTCGGCGGCGTGCGCCATCGGCAGGAAGTTCAGAGAGAGATCGTTCTGGCGCAGCTCGCTCGCCTGCACGGCGCCCGCGAACAGCGAGAGGATGTTGCGGTGCGAGATCATCGCGCCCTTGGGCGGCCCGGTGGTGCCCGACGTGTAGATCAGGATTGCCGTGTCGTCGGGCGCGATTTCTTCCTGGATCGCGCGAATGTCCGCCTCGGGGAGCGCCTCGCCCGCGAAGCGCGAGGGCGAGAGCACGCGCGGGTCGCGCGCGGCGAACTCGCGATGCAGCGCTTCGTTCCAAGGGATGATTGCGCGAAGAGAGCCGACGCCGCGGCTCGCCTCGAGCACCGTCTCGAGCTCCTCGCGCTCGTCGACGAAGATGATCTTCGCCTCGCTGTGCTCGAGCAGATAGCGCACCTGGTCGGGCGACTGCTTCGGATAGATCCCGAAGCTGACCATCCCCGCGAGCTGCGCGCCCATGTCGTAGATCGCCCACGCCGGCTGGGTCGGCCCCAGCACCGCGACGCGATCGCCGCGCTCGAGCCCGGCATCGACGAGCCCGCGCGCGACCGTCGCCGCCGCGTCGAGGAAGCCCTGCCAGGTGATCGTGAGCCACTCGCCTGCTGGCTTGTGGAAGAGCGCCGGGTTCGACGCGCTGCGCGCGCACCGCAGCCAGAACATGTCGCCGAGCGTGCGCGCGGCCTCGGCGGTGGGGCGAACGGGGAGATCGGGTCCGAGCTCGAACATCGCCGCGAGGCTACGCGAGACCGTGCGCGATGTGGAGGTGCGCCCGGTCCGGTACGCGCCCTCCGGGGCGAGCACTCCTGCTGGTCACCGCCTGTCGGCAATCGGCTCGCCCGCTCCGGGCCCTTCCGTCCGCACGCGCAGCGCGCGCTCCCGTACTCCGGGGCGAGCACTCCTGCTGATGGTCAGCGCGGGACGGGGCCGGTCAGCTCGAAGGGCGTCTGCAGCGCGGAGTCGCCGCTGCCGCCGTCGGCGTAGAGGGTGCCGCGCGCGACGTACTCGTCGCCTTGCAGCGTCGCGATCATCGCGAGCGGGACCTGCACCGTGAAGAGGAACGCGCGCTCGGAGTCGGCATCGATCGGATCGGCACCCTCGACCTCGATGCGCGCCGCCTGCTGTCCGTCGAGGAAGAGCTGCCCCTCCATGCGGCGCATGATGACCTCGACCGGGTTCGCGTTCGTGACGACGACGCTGATGTCGAACGTCGCGTTCGCCCCGTCGACGCCTCGGAGCTGCGCCTGGGGCTGTGCGATCTCGAGTGGCTGGAGCGCGCCCGACGCGGCCGGCGTCGTGCCCTCCTCGGCATCCGGCGCGGCGCCGCATCCCGCGATCCCGATCGCGACCACGATCCCAAGGGCCCCGACGACTCTGCGCATGTGCACCTCCGGCCTGCGGCATCGTACGCGATCGCCGCGCCGCTCTCCCCGTCGACTTACGGAGCCGCGCTCGCGAGATCGATCGACGGCAGCGCCGGGATCGCGAGATCCTCGCCGCGCGGATAGACCCAGAGCACGTCGCCCCAGCTCACCGAGCCACGCCGGATCACCAGGCGCTGCAGCGGATCGAGGCTGCCCTCGCGGTTCATCAGCCGATGGTCGTCCACGAAGCCCTCGACCAGGAAGTCGGTCAGCTCGCCGGCGTAGAGCACGCCATCGTGCGGCTTCCGATCGGCGTGCCCCAGCACGCCGGCCCGCAGGTACCACGAGAGGTAGCCCCCCGCGCGCCGCGGCTCGGCGGTGTCGCTCAGCACGTCCTCGTCGCTCGAGAAGAGCCCGATGCGCCCCGGCCGCCGCACGAAGTCGTCGGCGAACCCGCCGGAGTGGCAGGAGTCGAGCGCGAGCACGACGGTCCCGGCGCGCACCTGATCGAGCACCCCGACGACCTCGTCGTCGGTCAGCGCGCCGTCGATCATCTGGATGGTCTCGTCGAGCCCGTCGATCTCGTTCGGATCGTTGGCCGCGGGCTGCACGTTGCCGTGCCCCGACCAGAACACGACGACGACGTCCTCGGGCTGTGCGCGCTGCGCGATCGATCGCAGACCGTCGAGGAACGCGGCGCGCGTCGCCATCGCGTCGGTCAGCACCGTCTGCTCGTCGACGCGCTGCAGGCGCGCCGCGCGCATCGCCTCGCCGAGCAGCCGCGCATCGTCGGCGCATCCGTAGAGGCGGCCCTGGTCGACGTACTCCGTGATGCCGGCGTAGAGCCCGAGCACACGCCCGGTGCCCTCGGGGCCTGCGAACACGCCCACCGGCGCGCTCTCGCCGGCGCGCACGATCACGGGCGGACGCAGCGTGGTCGACACCGCGAACGCACCGCCCGCGCCGCCCTGCCCGTACGCGCTCACGAGGATCTGGTACGTGCCGGTCACCGGGATCGCGATCACGAGCGTGCTGTCGAGCGCGCGCTCGGTTCCGTCGGGGCCGAGATCGTTCGCGTCGTCGTTCACCCACGTCTGCCCGTGCGGGCCGAGCACCGTCGCGATCGTGTCGAAGTCGGCCGAGGTCACGCGCAGGCGCACGATCGAGCCGCCCTGCGCGTCGAACTGCAGCGGCGCGACGCCGGCGCCGAGATCGGGGTCGACGACCGCGGTCCCGAGCACGCCGATGGTGCGTCCGCCGAGCGCGATGCGCGGCCCCACGCCGCCGGGATCGCGAGCCACGACCTGCAACTGGAAGCGCCCCGTCTGCCGCGGCGGCGCGGTCGTGACGATCGCGCGGTAGCGCCCAGCGACCGGCGGCACGAAGTCGAGCATGGCGTCGAGCGACTGCGGCGAGACGTCGTCGTTCTCCAGCCGGAAGTCGGCCGGGCCCTCGATCCGCAGCATCGGATCGAGCTCGCCCGCGGGCACGCGGAAGCGGACGCGCTGCGCGGGGTCGAGATCGATCTCGTACGCACGCTCGTGCCGACCGGACTCGTGCTGCGGATCGCCGGGTGAGAGCGCGTCGTCGTGCATGCCGAGCCCGATCAGGCGGGGGCCGATCTGCACCGGCTCCGCATCTCGCGAGGCGCCGCGCGGGTTCTGCGCGCTCGGCATCGCGGTCGCGCCACCACCGCAACCGGCGAGAGCGATCAGCAGGGACGCGCGGAGCACGGAGGCGGCGTGCGACGACATCAGCTCACCGGAACTTCATCGCGGCGCCGCCGTCGCCCGCGTCGGGGCCGGAGCCGGCATCGCCCGCGTCGGCGCCGGCATCGCGCGCACTGGCGTCG
>JALYRN010000062.1:0-6729 GCA_030855295.1 Myxococcota bacterium
GCATGCAGCTGCACGCAGGCCTCACCGCCCGCGAGCTCCGCGCGCACGCCGGCCGAGCGTGCTCCCAGCCGCAGCAGCGAGCGCCGTGTCTCGGCATCGAGCACGCGCCGCACCGTCGGCTCGTGCCCGCGCACCAGGAAGATGCCGTCGAAGCGATCGTCGCCGACCTCGATGTCGGTGAGCACGCCCGCCATCTTGCGCAGATCGTCGAGCAGTCGCTCCGGCTCGATCGCGACCGCGCCCGCGCCCCGTGGCGCCGAGGTCGCGACCGCCCAGTGCACCCGCAGCGCGCCGTTGGGGCGCACGCGCACGTCGATCGGGAAGCGCGGACGCATGCCGCGCAGCAGCAGCTCGAGCTGCTCGCGCGCGAGCACCGTCTCGGCCGTCGGATCGGCACCTCCGGTCCTCGACCCCCGCCCCCGCGGCGCGCGCGGTGCCGGTCGCTTCCACGTTCGCTCGAGCCTGCTCCACCGGCTCAGCACGGCCTCCAGCGCGGCGATGCGCTCCGCCAGGTCCGTGAGCTCGTCGGCCGCGCCCGCATCGGGCCCGCCACGGACCCGACGCGAGAGCGCCAGCTCGGGCGCCAGCTCCTGCCAGAAGACGTCGGTGAACCGCGCCTCGAGATCGCCGAGCTTCGCCAGCATCCGGGCTCTCTCTCGCGCGATCGCCGCAGCGTCCGTGCGATACGGCACGATCCCAAGATAGCAAACGCCCGGCGCCGCGGCCGCCTCGCCGCTTGTCTCGTTCCCTACCGAGTGGTAGGGATTCGCCGACCAGATGGTAGGGGCTCGAACGAAGCGCGCGACCGGCGCGCCGACCGCGCCGGAAGGTGGCCGCGAGCGGATCCTGATCGAGGCGACGCACCTCTTCGCGCGCAAGGGCCTCGACGCGACGTCGCTCCAGGACGTCGCCGACGCCGTCGGCATGCGAAAGCCGTCGGTGCTCTGGCACTTCCGCAGCAAGGAGGAGCTCCACCGCTCGGTGCTCGACGCGCTCCTGTCGCGATGGAACGACGCCCTGCCGCGGCTGATGCGCGCGGCGTCGCGCGAAGACCGGCTCGATGCGCTCCTCGACGAGACGATCGCGTTCTTCTCGGACGATCCGGATCGCGCGCGCCTGCTCCTGCGCGAGGCGCTCGATCGCCCCGACGCGATGCGCGCGCTGCTCACCACGTACGTCTCGCCGTGGATGGCGGTCGTCACCGACGCGATCGCGCGCGGACAGAAGGCCGGCGTGCTGCGCGCCGACGTCGATCCCGAGGCGTACGTCGTGATGGTGATCCACCTCGTGATCGGCAACGTCGCGACGGTCGGGACGGTGTCGATGCTGGCGCTGCCGCCCTCGGGCTCGGCGCGCACCAAGGGCGCGGGCCGGGCGGGGGCCAAGCTGCCCCCGCGCATCGCGCGAGAGATCAAGCGCGTCGCCCGTGCGGCGCTCATGAGCGAGTGAGCCCTGCAGGAGTGCTCGCCCCGGAGGGCGCGTACGGGAGCGCGCAGCGCGCGGACGGAAGCGACCGCAGCGGGCGAGCCGATTCACGATGACCCAGGGAGGAGCGGCGATGGGAAACTTCTTCGAGGACAACGACGATCTGCGCTGGTACTTCGACCACGGGCTCGACTGGGCATCGCTGGTGCGCGTCACCGAGCACGGCCGCGCGGCCGGCGCTGAGGTCTCCGCCGGCGCCCGCGATCCGGAGGTCGAGGACGCCGTCGCGTTCTATCGTGAGGTCGCCGTCACGATCGGCCAGTTCGTCGCCGACGAGATCGCGCCGCACGCCGCGCGCATCGATCGGGACGGCGTGATCTTCGAGCGCGGAGAGGCGCGCCTGCCGCCGCTGCTGCAGGGCATCTTCGATCGCATCCGGCAGATGGAGCTGCACGGCATGTGCGTGCCGCGCGAGCTCGGCGGGATGAACGCGCCGCTCGCGCTCTACTACCTGACCAGCGAGATCTTCGGCCGCGCCGACGTCTCGACGATGGCCCACCACGGCTTCCACGGCGGCATGGCGCTCGCGATGCTCATGTTCTCGATCCGCGAGGGCACGACGCGCTTCGATCCCGCCACCGGCGAGATCCTCGAGACCCGCTTCGCCGACTTCATCCGCGAGATCGCGCGCGGCGACGCGTGGGGCTGCATGGACATCACCGAGCCCGACGCCGGCTCGGACATGGCGCAGCTGCGCGCGATCGGGGAGCAGGACGAGCAGGGGAATTGGCTCGTCACCGGCCAGAAGATCTTCATCACGTCGGGGCACGGCAAGTACCACTTCGTGATCGCGCGCACCGAGAAGGCCGGCAGCCCGGACGATCCGTTCGCCGGTCTCTCGGGGCTCTCGATGTTCCTCGTCCCCGCGTACACGGAGAGCGAGCCGGGCGGCGAGCGGACGCGCATGGTGTCGATCGGTCGCGTCGAGGAGAAGCTCGGCCACCACGCGTCGGTGACCGCATCGCTCGACTTCGAGCGCGCGCCCGCGTTCCTGATCGGCAAGAGGGGCGAGGGCTTCGAGTACATGCTCACGCTGATGAACGGCGCGCGCATCGGCGTCGGCTTCGAGTGCATCGGCCTGTGCGAGGCCGCGATCCGGCTCGCCGAGGGCTACGCGCAGCAGCGCACGTCGATGGGCAAGACGATCGACAAGCACGAGATGATCGCCGACTACCTCGACGAGATGAAGACGGACGTGCAGGGCGTCCGCGCGCTCTGCATGGAGGGCGTCCATCACGAGGAGCTGGCGCAGAAGCTCGCGGTGCAGCTGCGCTTCCGCGCGGGGCTGACGGACGACGAGCGCCGCGCGCTCGAGAAGCGCGTGCGGGTCCACCGCCGTCGATCGCGCCGCGTCACGCCGCTGCTGAAGTACCTCGGCGCGGAGAAGGCCGTCGAGATGGCGCGCCGCTGCGTGCAGATCCACGGCGGCGTCGGCTACACGACCGAGTACGGCGCGGAGAAGCTCCTGCGCGATGCGATGGTGATGCCGATCTACGAAGGCACCTCGCAGATCCAGTCGCTGATGGCGATGAAGGACACGCTCGGCGCGATCCTGAAGGCGCCGCAGCGCTTCCTGCGTCGCGGTGCGCAGGCGCGCTGGCGCGCCGTCAGCGCGCGCGATCCGCTCGAGAAGAAGCTCGCGCGCCTGCAGTCGCTCTCGCACCAGGCCCAGCAGCACCTGATGATGCGCACTGCGGGCGACAAGCTGCGCGCGGTCTCCGATCAGCCGCTCGCGGAGTGGCCCGAGCTGCTCGGCCGCAACTGGAACCCGAAGCGCGACTTCGCGTTCGCGATGCTGCACGCGGAGCGACTGACCCGGATGCTCGCCGACGAGGCGATCGCCGAGCTCTTCTGGGCGCAGGCGCAGGCGCACCCCGAGCGTCGCGACGTGCTCGAGCGTCACCTCGAGCGCGCCGAGCCGCGCATGAAGTTCCTCCTCGACGAGATCACGACCACCGGCGATCGCCTGCTCGCGAAGCTCGGAGAGCACGAACTCGAGGGCTCGGGCGCGTCGCCCGCGCCGCGAGACGTCGCCGCCGAGTAGCGCAGAGCTCTAGTCCGCGTCCGGCGCGCGCGTCCGTCCGCGCCGCCGGCGGCGCGTGCTCTCGTCGATGATCGTGAGGCCGCCCGCGCCCTGCACCGGACGGCGGGGGTGGACCAGCTCCGAGGCGATCTGCGCGCTGTGCCGGTAGCCGCCGTGCTCGAGGCGATCGGCGAAGTCGGCCCACGCGTGCACGACGTAGTGCCACCGATCACCCGGCGGATAGGTCGCGTCGGGGTCGCGGAAGGTACGCAGTACGACGCTGCGCTGGTCGCGCGGCAGTGCGCGCAGGTTCGCGACGAACGCTTCGCCGTACGGAAAGAACTGCTCGGCGTTCGAGGTGTAGAGCACGCGCACCGGCACGCCGAGCGCGCGCGCCGCGGCGCCGATCGCGCGCAGGGTCTGCTCGCCGGTGAGATCGCCGATGCGCGCGACGATGCGCCCGCTCGCGAAGAGCGTGCGCACGCGCGCGTAGAGCACCGGATCCGAGAGCCAGCTGGTCGGCGCGCCGTCGCGCGAGAGGCGCGAGACCCGCGAGAGATAGCGCGGCCAGCGCTGGCGCTGCAGATCGAAGATGCGCAGCACGCGCGCGCGGATCGGGTCGGCCGCGAGCCGCTCCTCGAGCAGGGCGCGCGTCTCGTCCGCTCGCTCCGGCGAGAAGCGCGCGACCAGCGCCTCGGGCGTCGGCGAGAGCGCGACGAGCTCCTCGTACATCCGGTGCACCGCGGGCACGAGCGGATCGAAGTCGACCAGCCACACCATCCGCGCGTCCTGCACCGCCGCGAGCGTGTAGCACTGGTCGCTGCCGACCCCGACGAACGCGCCGCCGAGATCGCGCACGTGCGGGAACCACAGATCGTGGCGCCACTCGTTGCTGGTCGGATAGTGCTCGTCCGCCTCGGGCGTGCGCTCGTCCGGGATGGCGGTGGCGGCGCGCAGCACCTCCCCCGCGAGCAGCTCCGACGGATCGTGCGACAGCCGAGCCGACGCATCCTGCCCGAGCGCGCGCGTCGCCGGCGCCGCGACCGCCACGATCGCGAGCGTGATCGACGCGAGCGCCCGCGCGCCGATCGAGCGCACGGTGCGCGGCGACGTTCGCGAAGGGCGCATCGACGGATCGATCATCCGAGCGTCATCATCGCGCCGCTGCCCGCCAGCCACGCGCCGCCGTCGACGACGATCGTCTCGCCGTGGACGTACGACGCCGCTCCGGAGACGAGCCACAGCGCGCACCGCGCCACGTCGTCGATCGTGCCGAGCCGACGGAGCGGGATCGTCTTCGTGAGCTTCTCGGCGAAGTCACCGGGCGCCAGGCGCGTCATCCCCTCGGTGTCGCCGATCGGCCCCGGCGCGATGCCGTTGACCTGGATGCCGAGCTGTCCCCACTCGAGCGCGAGCGTGCGCGTCATCGCGTCGACGCCGGCCTTGGCGACGCACGCGTGCACCTGCATCGGCGTCGCTGCGTAGTGCAGCGTCGCGCTGATGTTGACGATGTGCCCGCCGTGATCGCGCAGCCATCGATCGAACGACGCCTTCGAGACGTTCCACGTGCCGAGGGTGTCGATCTCGACGACGGTCTTGAGCCCGTTGTAGGAGAGCTGCGCGGCCGGCGCGAGGAAGTTTCCCGCGGCGCCGTTCACGACGACGTCGAGCGCACCGAAGCGCTCGAGCGCGCGGTCGAGCGCCGCCTCGACCTCCTGCGGGCTCCGGACGTCGGCCGGGCACGCGATGCACTCGCGGCCCGTCTGCTCGGTGAGCTCCTTCGCGGCGGCCTCGAGCCGATCCGCCTTTCGCCCGACGATCGCCGCGCGGGCGCCGTGCGCGAGCAGCGTCCGCGTGATGCCTTTGCAGATGCCGGAGCCGCCTCCGGTCACGAACGCGACCTTGCCCTCGAGCACGTCGTCTCGGAACACGCTCTTCATCTCGCTCGATGCTCCTCTCGCGCGCGGGGCGCGCGCCGAGGATGACACGCGCGCAGCATCATCGGCCTTCCGTGAAAGGGTGCCGCATCGCTGCCGCACCCGCGCGCCACGCCACGACGCTCGTGCGAGGCAGCAGATCACGTTGGTGCGCGCCCGTCACCCTTGCGTCGAACGTCGCCACTCTCGCGCTGGCGCGCCGACGTGACGTACTCGCCTCAACGGGCGCTCACGCCGCGAATCGGGCCCCTGTCCGCGTGCACGGCGACCTTCGCGGCGGAGCGTCGGCGCGCGAGCGTGGCACCTCGCCGCGGAACGAGCGCGCGTGCCGACCGTGCCATGCGCGCGAGTCGGCTCTCCGGTCGGTGCGGCACGCTCCCTGCTCACTGACCACCTCGAACGATGCGAAACGACGTAGGGGGCACGCTCGAGACTCCTGATGCGCAGGAGGACGCTCGTCGAGGTGCCTTGGTCGCGACGGTTCGCTCGCGAAGGAGGAATGCGATGAACAGCCAACTGATTCGTGCGGGCCTCGTGCTAGCGCTCGCGGCGGCCGTGCCGTCGCTCGCCAGCGCGCAGGATGTCGAGGTCGAAGCCGATGCCGAGCTGACGAGCCCGCCGCTCTCCGACCAGCAGGAGATCCAGGCAGACGAGCCGGTCTACAACGAGGCGCCGGACGCGTATCCGGAGCCCGCGATGGTCAACCCCGAGGGTGAAGGCATCGACGTCGAGATCGTCGATCAGGCCGGTGTCGGCGGCACGATCGCGTACGGTCGGCAGGGCGTGATCGAGCTCGGCGGCAGCGTCGGTCTCTACTGGGCCCAGCACCTGTTCCAGTTCAACGTCAGCCCGCAGCTGGGCGTGTTCGTGACGGACAACTTCCAGATCTCGGCCATCGTCGACGTGCGCTATGCGAACACCGAAGACGGCGACGGCAACCGCACCGACTCGACCGCGTTCACGTTCCTCGCGGAGCCGAGCTACCACCTTCCGGTCGCGGAGACGCTGTTCATCTTCGGCGGTCTCGGCCTCGGCCCGGCCTACAACGGGCTCGACGCAGGCTTCGCGCTGCAGCCCCGCGTCGGCGTGAACGTCCTGGTGGGTCGCTCGGGCATCATCACGCCCTCGGTGAGCCTGCTCTACAACACCAGCGGGATCCGGCAGGTCGAGGACGTGACGCTGCTCGAGAACAGCATCTCGACCGCGCTGAACGTCGGCTACTCCGTGATGTGGTGATCGCCGCTCCGTGTGGCGAACGTGGCGCGCGCCGCGGCGGGAAGACCG
>JALYRN010000062.1:6739-15058 GCA_030855295.1 Myxococcota bacterium
CGCGTCCGCGTGTCCGTCCCGGGAACGGCGCCTGAGAGCGGCGCCCGAATTGCGAGGTGCGTGGCTGTGTCTGCCGCGGACGTGTCTGCCGATGAGAACGAGCGGCCCGCGCTGCGCCCCGCGCACGCGCGGATCTTCCGCGCGCTGCTCGCGGTGCTGGTGATCGGCAGCGCGTGGATCCTGTGGCCGTACCTCCCCTGGCTGGTGCTCGCGGGGTGGACCGCGGCGCTCGCGACGCCCCTGGTCGATCGAGTCGCGCCGCGACGCGACCGGAGGCGCACCGCGGCTGCGATCGTCACGCTCGTGCTCGTGCTCCTGCTCGCGCTGCCGACGATCGGCGTCGCGGCGATGCTCCTGGCCGAGACCCGCGTGCTGCTCGCCGAGCTCCGCGCGACCGGCACCGGACAGCGCGCGCTCTCGGCGCTGGTGTCCGACGTACCGGTGGCGAGCGCCTCGGAGGCGATCGACGCGACGCCCACCGCGGCGCTGCAGTGGCTCCGCATCGGCGGCCTGCGCGCCTGGACGTTCGCGAGCGACGTCGTGACGGCCGCGTGGAACGTCGCGCTCGGGCTGGTCGTGTTCGTGGCGGGAACGTTCGTCGGGCTCGCGCAGGGACGTCGCGCGTTCGCGTGGGGGCTCGCGCACGTGCCGCTCGCGCGTCGCGATGCGCGGCGCTTCGCAGCAGCCTTCGTCGAGACCGGCCGCGGCCTCCTGATCGGCATCGGGCTGACCGGCGTCGCGCAGGCTGCGCTCGCGGGCGCCGCCTACGCGGTGATCGGCGTCGATCGCGCGTTCGCGCTCGCGTTCGTCACGTTCTTCGCGTCGTTCGTGCCGATCGTCGGCACCGGCGTGGTGTGGCTCCCGGTCGCGATCGGGCTCTGGATCACCGGCCGACAGGGCGAGGCGATCGGGCTCCTGCTCTGGAGCCTGCTCGTCGTGTCGACCGTCGACAACGTGCTGCGCCCGGTGCTGGCGCGCTTCGGCCGCATCGACATGCACGTGCTCCTGCTGCTGGTGTCGATGGTCGGCGGCCTCGTCGTGCTCGGCGGCTGGGGCCTCCTGCTCGGCCCGCTCGTGGTGCGCCTCACGATCGAGGCGATGCGGCTCGCGGCCCCGTCCGGGCGCGCGAAGACTGCGGACGCGTCGTGAGTCGAGCGGAGTGCTCGCCCCGACCGCTAGCTCAGCTCGCCTCGGCGCGCCTTCTCGACCCAGACGTTGACCTGATCCTCGATCACCGTCATCGCCTTGCCCTGGAAGACGCGGAAGAGCAGCGGAACGTGCATGTCGACATCGATCTTGCGATCGCGCACGACGATGTTGCCCGTCAGCTTGACGCCCTTGGCGTTGAAGCCGAACTCCCCGCGATCGTCGGCGGTCCAGCCGAACCGTGGGTCGTACTCGGCGAAGCGCGCCTTGTACTCGTCCATCGCCTTGTCGATGGCCTTCTTGGCCAGGTCGGGCTCGAGGCCCGTGTCGATCGTCTTCTTCATCTTCGGACTGCTCCCCCACGAAAGTGGTCCCGCGCACCGCCGCACGCAAGCTCGTGCGCGAGCGCGGGACCTCTCGGGGCGAGCGCCGGGTTGATCGGCTCGCCCGCTCCGGTCGCTTCCGTCCGCGCGCGCGGCGCGCGCTCCCGTACGCGCCCTACGGGGCGAGCACTCCTGTCGAGTCAGACCCGATCGTCGTCGCGGCGCGGGCGACGGTTGCACTCGAGCTGGCGCTTGCGGAGCCGGACCGCCGCCGGCGTCACTTCCATCAGCTCGTCGCGATCGATGAACTCGAGGCCGAGCTCGAGCGTGATCACGCGGGGGGGCGACAGCAGGATGTTGTCGTCCTTGTTCTTCATCCGGATGTTGTTGAGCTTCTTCTCGCGGACGACGTTCACGTCGAGGTCGTTCTCGCGGTTGTGCTCGCCGACGATCATGCCCTCGTAGACCATGTCGCCCGGCTTCACGAAGAGCGTGCCGCGCGGCTGGAGGTGGTCGAGCGCGTACGGCGTCACCTCGCCCGCGCGGTCCGAGACCATCGCGCCGCTGAGCCGCCGGAGCATCGGGCCGCTGTAGGGCTCCCAGCCGTCGAAGAGCGTGTTGACCAGGCCGGTGCCGCGCGTCTCGGTCAGGAACTGCGACCGGAAGCCGATGAGGCCACGGGCCGGCACGCGGAACTCGATCCGCGCGCGGCCGAACCCGAGGTTCGTCATCTTGACCATCTGGCCGCGGCGCGCGCCGAGGTTGGTGGTGACGACGCCGACGAAGTTGTCGGGCACGTCGACGACCACGCGCTCGACCGGCTCCATCTTCTGGCCGGCCTCTTCCTTGACGACGACCTCGGGCATGCCGACCGCGAGCTCGTAGCCCTCGCGCCGCATCGTCTCGAGGAGCACCGCGATCATCAGCTCGCCGCGCCCGAGCACGGTGAAGACATCGGGCGAGTCGGTCGGCTCGAAGCGCATCGCGAGGTTCTTCTTGGCCTCCTTCTCGAGGCGCTCGCGCACGTGCCGCGACGTCACCCACTTGCCGGCCTTGCCCGCGAAGGGCGAGCCGTTGACCATCATCGTGACCTTGAGGGTCGGCTCCTCGACCTTGATGCGCGGGAGCGCCGCGGCCGGGGTCTCGATGAGCGTGATCGTGTCGCCGATCTGCACGTCCTCCATGCCCGCGAGCGCGACGATCTCGCCCGCCGAGGCGCTGCCGATCGCCGTGCGCTGCATGCCCTCGAAGCCGTAGACCTTGCTGACCTTCGAGCGGATCTCCTTGCCGTGATCGGCGAGGCGGAGCACCGGCGAGTTGTCGGCGATCTCGCCGTCGACGACGCGGCCGACCGCGAGGCGGCCCACGTAGTCGTCGTGGTGGGTGTCGTGCACGAGCATGCGCAGCGGCGCGGTCGGATCGCCCTTCGGCGAGCGCACGCGCGACACGATCGTGTCGAAGAGCGGGATCAGATCCTTCGCCTCGTCCTCGAGCTTGCGCTTGCAGACGCCGAGCTTGCCGATCGCGTAGAGGATCGGGAAGTCGGCCTGCTCGTCGGAGGCCTCGAGATCGCAGAAGAGATCGAAGATCTCGTTCAGCACCTCGTCGGGGCGCGCGTCGGGGCGATCGATCTTGTTGATGACGACGATGATCGTCATGCCGAGATCGATCGACTTGCCGAGCACGAAGCGCGTCTGCGGCAGCGGGCCCTCGGCCGCGTCGACCAGGAGCACGACGCCGTCGGCCATGCGCAGGGTGCGCTCGACCTCTCCGCCGAAGTCGGAGTGGCCGGGGGTGTCGATGATGTTGATCTTGTAGTCGCCGTACCGGATGGAGCACTGCTTCGCGAGGATCGTGATCCCCCGCTCGCGCTCGAGGTCGTTGGAGTCGAGGATGCGATCCTGGACCTCCTGACCGGTCCGGAAGACGCCCGTCTGCTTGAGCATCGAGTCGACGAGGGTCGTCTTGCCGTGATCGACGTGCGCGATGATGCAGACGTTGCGGAGCTGAGAGAGCGGGGGGGAGGCCATGGGGGCGCGGGATGTGACACGAGCGATACCCCTCGGCAACGCGAGCGGTGTGGTCGCGAGCGGGCGCGGGGCGCGCGCGAAGATGGGGTTTGTCTTTCGGCCGAAACGGGAGAAGATGCGGCCGACCGGACGTCCTGGCGCGCGTTCTGCGGGGGCGAAAGAGGAGGAAGACGGAGTGAGCAAGCGAATCCTGATCTCGGCGATTGCAGGCCTCGGCCTCGCAGGGTGCTGCTTCGGCGGCGGGTCGATGGGCGGCGGTGGTGGCGCGGGCTTCAGCCTGGCGCCGGGCTTCACGCCCGATCCTGCGACCGCGACCGGCAACGCGGGTGGCCTCACGGACGCGAGCACGCTCAGCGGTGACTGCCGCGGCTACATCGCGGCGACCCCGAACCACGTGCTGACCGCGACCGGCGCGTTCCCGAACCTGCGCGTCGCCGTCAACGGCGGGAGCGCGGATCTCACGCTCGTCGTGCAGCGGCCCGACGGCACCTACCTGTGCAACGACGACTCGGAGGGCTTCCACCCGATGGTCGAAGGTCCGTTCGCGGCGGGCGAGCACCGCATCTACGTCGGCAGCTACAACGCAGAGTCGGCGGGCGCGGCCTATCGCCTCGGCATCAGCGAGCTGCAGACCACGACGCCGACCAGCGTCGGCACGCCCTGAAGACGAGCGAGCGCGTCAGGAGGAGGCCGGGGGCATACGCTCCCGGCCTCGTTCCGTTTCTGGGCCCCGGAAAAAAAACGTCTCATGAGCGATCTCGTTCCGACGCACGGTGCGCGCGTGCTGCTCGAGCTCTCGACGGCGGGCGAGCACGACGTGGCCTATCGCGTGGAGCTCCACGCGCCCGAGGCGTCGTTCGCCGGCGCGGCGTCGCTCGCGATCCCCGGCGGCGCGATCACGTTCGAGCCGTGGACGCTGCTGCGAGGCGAGGGCGAGCCCGCGCCGTGGATGATCGACTCTGCGCGCGCGTTCCTGCGCACGCTGTTCAAGAACGCGATCGAAGAGCGCGACTGGCCGCGCAAGCAGCTCCGCTGGCGCGAGCGGAAGTAGAGGATTCCGCGGAAGACGGGCGTCGCGTCGTGTCGGGGGCTATCTCCTCCTGACGATGAGCGCACGAGCGGACCTGATCCTCGACACGATGATCGGCCTCGATCCGATGGCCGATCTTCCGCGTACCGGCTGGTTGCTGCGGGGCGTGCGTCCCTGCGAGTCGATCGCGGATCACTCGTTCGGCGTCGCGTTCGTGACGATGATGCTCGTCGACGCGATGCGCGCCGACGGGACTGCGATCGACGGCGAGCGCGCGCTCCGCATGGCGCTGGTGCACGACGCGCCCGAGGCGCGCACCGGAGACGTGCCGATGCCGAACAAGACGCCGCGCGTCGACGCCGCGCTCGAGGAGCTCGAGGCGTCGATCGTCGAGACGCTCCTGCCCGCGGCGCAGCGCGCGGAGTGGCGCGCGATGGAGGCGGGCGAGGTGCTCGAGGCGCGCGTGGTCAAGGCCGCCGACAAGATCCAGATGATGATCAAGGCGCTGGTCTACGAGCGCCAGCAGCGCGGTCAGCTCGCGGAGTTCTGGGCGCAGCCGAAGAACTTCGACGATCGTGGCGTGCTGATCGCGCGCGAGGTGTTCGACGCGATCGCCGCGCGCGCGGGAAGGGCGGTGCCGCGATGAAGCGAGAGGCGTTCCGGATCGAGCCGCTCGCCGAGGCCGAGCGCGAGGACGCGGTGCGGCTGCTCGTCGCCCAGCTGCGCGAGCACGGCATCGACACGCCCGAGGAGGCGGTGCGCGGCGCGATCGACGGCGCGCTCGCCGTGCCCTCGCGCGGGCGGCTGCTGATGGTGCGCGACGGCGACGAGGTGATCGGCGTCGCGTACGTGTCGTTCGTGTGGGCGCTCGAGCACGGCGGGCAGGCCGCGTGGCTCGAGGAGCTCTACGTGGTGCCGGAGCGGCGCTGCGATGGCGTCGGCACCGCGCTGCTGCACGCGGCGTTCGGCATCGCGCGGCTCGAGGGGTGCGTGGCGATCGATCTCGAGGTCGAGGCGAGCCGCGATCGCGTGACCAGCCTCTACCGCCGCGAGGGCTTCACCGCGCACTCGCGCACCCGCTGGGTCAAGTCCCTGCGCCCGCCTCGAGAAGAGTGATGGCTCAGGAGCCCGACGATCAGCGCGGCGCGACGGGCGGCGGCAGGACGGGCGCGATCGGCATCGTGGGGGCGATCGGCATGCGGACGCCGCCGTCGAGGCCGGGCGCGAGCACGCCGGCGTCGGGCAGCGGCACCGGGATCGAGGTCATCGTGCCGCTGCGGGTGATCGCGACCGCGCCGCCGTCGGGCAACATGTACGCGCCGACGTCCGAGCTCCAGCGCGGCAGCGGATCGGCGATCGGCGTCGCGCGATCACCGCGCACGCGGCCCTCGAGCACCGCGACGTGGATCGGGCGCTCGAGCTGGAACACGTAGCCGCCGCGATCGAGCGCCATCTCGTAGGTCTCGCCGTCGACCTCGAGGTTGCGCCGGAACCCGAGCGCCTGCTGGCCGACGCGCACGTGGCGACGATGCGCGAGCACGAAGCTCATCAAGCGCACGGCCATGTGGTTGTGCAGGCGATGACAGCCGTGCGAGTGACGGCGCATGATCGACATGTAGTCGACCGAGCCGTGCGTGCGGATGCCCTCGTCGTGCCCGTGGATGATCTCGCCGTCACGCTCGCGGTAGCGGATGTGGTAGGCGGCGACGAGACCGTACGCCGACGCGTAGCTCGGCCCGACCTCGTGGTAGTTGACGCGGTAGGCGTTCGCGCCGCGGCCGCGCGGCACGCGCGAGACGAGATCGCGAGGCGGCGTCGACTCCGGCGGCAGCCACACCGGGGAGGCGACGATCTGATGCCAGATCACCTCGCCCACGGGCGAGTTCTTGTAGCGCCACCAGGTCTCGCCCTCGATCGACTCGGTGCGCCAGCCGCCGACGGTGGTGCCGAACCGCGCGAGCGGGATGCGCTGGCCGCGGTAGCTCGCGAAGATCGTCAGCCGCGGGCGGCGCTCGGTGGGCTGGCCGCGCTCGCGGCCCTGCTCGTCGTACGGGAACTCGTACCAGACGTCGCCCCGGTCGATCTCCACCGAGAGATCCATGTTGCCGCCGTAGTACTCGGGCAGCTCGGGGCCGCGGAACGCGACGAGGCGCTCCTCCTCGGGGCCGAGCTCGCCCAGCTGCTCGAGGAACGCGAGCGTCGAATCCGGCGTCTGCAGCCCGAACGCCTCGATCACCATCGAGCGCACCTGGCCCTCGAGGTTCGGCACCGGGTGCTGCGCGCCGTCCTCGCCCCGGAACGTGCGCTCGCCGACGCTGCCGTCCTCGATGACGCCCGCGGCGTGCATCGCGCGCTCGGTCATCACGCGGATGACGGCCTCCTGCTCGCCTTCCATCGGCGTGCGGCGCAGCGCCTCGAGCGTGTCACGCCCGATGAAGCCCCAGCCGTACACGCGATGACGCCGCTCGAACTCGGCGAGCGCCTCGTGCGTCGCCCAGTCGAGGCCGCCGTCGACGTGCGCGCCCTTGCCCTCGAAGTAGCCCTCGCACTCGAGGCGCTGCTGCGCGGCCGAGATCACGCGGTACTCCTGGATGACGCGCTGCCAGTCGGCGAAGCGGCGGGCGTCGCGCGTGGAGAGGTTCTCGGGATCGATCTGATCGGGCGACGCGACGTTCTGACGCCGCGCCAGCGCCGCGACCTGGTTCTCGAGATAGCGGACCTGGCGCGCGAAGTTGCGGCCGGAGTCGCGGCTCTCGTAGCGGATGAAGCCCTCGAACTCCTGCAGCGGCGTCAGATCGAGCTCGCGCGCGCAGGCGAGGCGCGACGTGTGCCGCATGCGCTCGCGGATGAGACCGAGCGTCGGCATGATGCCGTAGAGCTCGAGGTACTTGTCGGAGCGCGCGCGGTCGCCGTGGTGATCGTCGGGGAACTCGCCGCGCGCGAGCGCGAGGTAGGTCGTGCGATAGGCGTTCGAGACCTCGGGCTCCGAGGCGTTGCCGCGCGTCGTGAAGAGATACGGCGTCCACTCCTCGCCGAGATCGAGCACGACGAAGCCGTTCTCGCGCGCGGTCGCGGCGTCGACCATCTCGCCGGCGCGTCCGCCGTCCCAGCGGGGGATCGGCTGGTGCATCGGCGGCGGCCGGCTGTCGACGACCTCGGGCTCGCCGCCGCGGGACTCGCCTTCGCGCGCGCCGGTGCCCTCGGCGCTGCTCGAACGAGCCTCCGCCGGCGCTCCGACCACCTCGACGTCGCCGCACGCCACCGCGCCGCTCGAGGCGACGAGGAGTCCGAGCGCGATCGTCAACCTTGCGCGAGCCGCCCTTCCCATCACCTGATTGTTCGTACAGGGGGTGGGGGGGCGCAAGTTTGTCGGGGAGTTTCCACAGCCTACGGGGTGCACGGTCGGGTCGGGTGCTTGGTCCGTGCCACCCGGAAAGGCGAGTGTTCCAAGGCGTTTTCGAGGCGCTCGCGCGTCGATCGCGTCCGCGGCGACACGGCCCTGCGGGCCTCGGGAGGCGCTCCGTGACCGTCGCGGAGGCGCTGCTATCCTCGCGCCGGTGAACGAGCGGGCGTTCCTGGTCGCCGCGGTCGTGGTGCTCTTCGGCGGGCTCGGCGTCTGGGCGACGGTCGCCGATCGCGATCGGGTCGACGAGGCGCTCCTGCTGACGCGCCCGCCTGCGCCGCGGATCGGGAGCGTGGTCCCGAGCGGTGACGAGCGGGCGGCCGCGGCGCGGCGGGCGCTCGGGGGCGCGATGCTCGGGGACGTGCCGCTGCTCCGGCTGTTCTCACG
>JALYRN010000063.1 GCA_030855295.1 Myxococcota bacterium
GCGTCACCTCGTCGCCGTCGGGCGATGCCTCGACGGCGCGCCGCGCGGGCTCGAGCCGAGGCTGCGAGGGAGAGCGCGCCGCCGCAGGGATCGGCGGCATCGCGCCCGGCACACCGGGGCTGGAAGGCTTGCGCTCGCCCCGGTCGCCCGTCACGTCGCTTCCTGCGGATCGCCCTCGAGCTCCGCGATCGCATCGGCGGCGAGATCGCCGATCGTCGCGGTCGCATCGTCGAGATCCGGGAGCGTGACCTCGCGCGTGTCGTCGGTGAGCTTCTCGAGCGCCTTGATCGCCGACGGATCCCCGAACGCGGCGAGCGCCTCGATCGCGGCTGCGACCACCTCGCCGCGCGGGTGCGCGAGGAAGCGCGAGACCAGCGGGAGCGGATCGGGATCGCGGATCTCGCAGAGCACGAAGGGCAGCTCTTCCATCGCGTGCCCCTCGTGGCCGCGCGCGAGGAGACGCTCGATCCCGAGCGCGACCTCCTTGAAGCGCTCGTACGCGACGTCGAGCAGGCTCTCGCCCGCCTCGTTGCGCACCGAGGGCTCGTCGTGATCGAGGATCGAGAGGAGCGCGTCGACCGTCTCCGGTCCCTGCACCTGCCCGCAGAGATCCGCGAGGCGCATCAGACGCACCTCCTGCTCTTCCGGATCGCCGAGCTTGAACGCCTCCGAGACCGCCTCGGCGATCACGTGGGCGAGCGTCTTCTCCTCGGCAGACTCGAGGAACGCATCCTCCGCCGCGCGGAGGGCCCGGTCGGCATCGAAGAGGGCGTTCAGATGTGCGCGCGACCCGTCCATGTCGAAGCTCCGTCTTCCGAGGATCGTCTCGGATCGTCGCGTGTAGAGGGCGCGGCGCCGGGCGTCAAGCGGCGTGCTCTTCGTGTCCTCCGGCGCGGAGGTCGTGGTAGGGTTCCCGCCTCGCATGGTCACTGGAGAACAGGGCGGTTCGGGCTCCGTGCCTCCGGAAGGTGGCGGTCGGACGGAGGGCGAGTTCCGCGGCACCCAGGTGCGCGACGACGGCGCCGGCCCGGTGCTGCTCGAGCATCGCCAGAAGGTCGTCGTGGTCGCGGGGCCCGATCGCGGGACCGAGCGCGAGATCGCGGGGAATGCGCTCTCGATCGGCACTGCGCCCACCAACGATCTCGTCCTGAACGACGACACCGTCAGCCGGCGTCACTGCATGATCTCGGTGGTGCGAGATCGCTATCTCGTGCGCGACCTCGAGTCGACCAACGGAACGGTGGTCGACGGCACGCCGGTGCTCGAGGCCTTCCTCGCGCCGGGCGCGCGCATCCAGCTCGGCGACACCGAGATCCTCTTCCAGCCCAAGAAGAAGTGGGACCGCATCGAGCCGCAGCAGGGCGACCACTTCGGCGCGCTGTGGGGCAAGAGCGACGCGATGAAGCCTGTCTTCGCGATGCTCGCGAAGCTCTCGCCGACGGACCTCTCGTGCATCCTCGTCGGCGAGACCGGCACCGGCAAGGAGCTCGCGGCGCGCGCGATCCACGACTCGTCGCGGCGGCGCGGCAAGCCCTTCGTCGTCGTCGACTGCGGCGCGATCAGCGAGAACCTGATCGAGAGCGAGCTCTTCGGTCACGAGCGCGGCGCCTTCACGGGCGCGGATCGGCAGCGCATCGGCGCGTTCGAGGCGGCGCACACCGGGACCGTGTTCCTCGACGAGATCGGCGAGCTGCCGATCGATCTGCAGCCGAAGCTGCTGCGCGTGCTCGAGCGTCGCGAGATCAAGCGACTCGGCTCGACGCGCATGATGGAGGTCGACGTGCGCGTGGTCGCGGCGACGCACCGCGACCTGACCGCGATGGTGCGCCAGAGCGCGTTCCGCGAGGACCTCTACTACCGGCTCGCGGAGGTGGTGCTGCAGCTGCCGGCGCTGCGCGAGCGACGCGGCGACGTGGGGCTGCTCGCGCAGCGCATCCTCGAGGAGTACGCCGAGCCGGGCGCGCGCCCCGTGCAGCTCGATCCCTCGGCGATCGAGGATCTCGAGCGCCGGGCGTGGCCGGGCAACGTCCGCGAGCTGCGCAACGTGCTGCGACGCTCGATGATGATGGCGAGCAGCCCGGTCCTGCGCGCCCAGGATCTGCGGATGAACGCCGGGTCGACCGCGGTCTCGAGCCGCCCGCCGCCGTCGCCGATGGAAGGGTGGGGCGAGGGCGACGCGACGTCTCCGTCGCTCGACGTCGCCGACGATCTGCCGATCAAGGACGCGCGCGAGCGCTGGGTCGCACCGATGGAGCGCGAGTACTTGATCCGAGTGCTCCGCCGCTGCGGCGGCGACCTCGATCGCGCCGCCGCCGAGTCCGGCGTGCACCGCAAGAGCTTCGAGCGCCTCCTGCGCCAGCACGGCATCAAGACCGGCGACGTCCTCGACGACTAGCCCGTCGCCCGTCGCCCATCGCGTCAGCCCGTCGAGACCTTGTCGACCACCGCCCGCACTTCGGCGTCGGTGAGGAGGTGATTGCTCTCCTTCGCGCGTGCCAAGATCGCCTTCACGAGCGCGTCGCTCGCCGCGAGGCCGCGCTTCTTCAGCCAGAAGTTCACGTTGCTCGCACCGCTCATCGGCCCGATGCAGATCTCCTGCTCGCGCCCGAACATCCCCGCGGGCACGCCGGAGTAGACGCGATCGGCGAGCGCGACGTCGCCCTTCTCGAGCGCCTTGATGATCGCGGCGGCGTGCACGCCGGTGCCGGTGCGGAACGCGTCCTCGCCCACCACCGGGTAGCTGATCGGGATCGGGAAGCAGAGCGCCTTGCTCACCTTGTCGCAGAGCTCGCCGAGCTTCGTCACGTCGCGATCGCCGAGCTCGCCGATCAGCTTGAGGTTGACGAGGATCTGATCGAGCGACGCGTTGCCCACCCGCTCGCCGACCCCGAGGATCGCGCCGTGCACGCGATCCGCGCCGTACTCGAGCGCGTAGATCGAGTTGGGCAGGCCGAGCCCGCGATCGTTGTGACCGTGCCAGTCGATCCCGACGTGGCGCGCGCCCCACGCCGCGAGCAGGCTGCGCGTGAACTCGATCAGGTTGCGCACGCCGTCGGGCGTGACGTGGCCGACCGTGTCGCAGAGCGTCAGCCGCGTCGCGCCCGCGTCGATCGCCGCGCGGAACAGCGTCGAGAGCACCTCGGGCTGCGAGCGCGTCGTGTCCTCGGTGACGTAGTTGACCGGCAGGCCTTCCTTCACCGCGAACTCGATCGCCTCGACGCTGCGCCGCCGGATCAGATCGACCGACCAGTCCTCCGCGAGCTGACGGATCGGCGAGCTGCCGATGAACGTCATCACCTCCACCGGGATCCCGGCGCGCTGGCTGACCTCCGCCATCGGGCGGATGTCGGCGACGAGCGTTCGCCCCGCGCAGGTCGGGCGGATGTGCAGCTTGGCGTCGGCGATCTCCTTGCAGAGCCGCAGCACGTCCTCGAACGCCCGCGGCCCCGCGCCCGGGAGGCCGACATCGCAGGTGTCGATGCCGACCTGATCGAGGAGGTGCAGGATCTCGAGCTTGTCGGCGGTCGAAGGATCGACCACCGACGGGTTCTGCAAGCCGTCGCGCAGCGTCTCGTCGTGGAGCTCGAAGCGCTTGTTCAGCACGACCGGCTGCCGCCGCTCCGCGATGTTCCAGTCGTAGATCAGCGGCGCATCGGCCATCCCGGACCTCCTCGATCAGTCTAGAGCAGTCGCGGCTCGAAGCCTGTCGCAAAACCGGCTCGCCCGCTCCGATCGCTTCCGTCCGCGCGCCGATTGATCGGCTCGCCCGCTCCGGTCGCTCCCGTCCGCGCGCTGCGCGCGCTCCCGTCCGCGCCCTACGGGGCGAGCACTCCTGCAGAGTCAGGCGCGTTCGAGGACGACGGCGATGCCCTGGCCGCCGCCGATGCACGCCGAGCCCACCGCGTACTTCTTGTTCTGCCGACGCAGCGTGTAGACGAGGTTCGCCGTGATCCGCGCGCCGCTCGCGCCGAGCGGATGGCCGAGCGCGATCGCGCCGCCGTTCACGTTCGTCTTCTCCTCGGGGAGGCCGAGCTCCTTCTGCACCGCGAGGAACTGCGGCGCGAACGCCTCGTTGACGTCGAAGAGGTCGACCTGATCGAGCGAGAGCCCCGCGCGATCGAGCGCGCTGCGGATCGCGGGCGCGGGCCCGATACCCATGATCGTCGGATCGACGCCGGCGACGCCCCACTGCAGCACGCGCGCGAGCGGCGTCAGGCCGCGGCTCTTCGCCCACTCGCCGTCGACCACGAGCAGCGCGGCCGCGCCGTCGCAGATGCCGCTCGCGTTCCCGGCCGTGACCACGCCGTCCTTCTTGAAGACCGGCGGCAGCTTCGCGAGCGTCTCCATCGTCGTCTGCGGGCGCGGGTGCTCGTCGCGCTCGACCTTGATCGTGCCCTTGCGGCTCGCGATCTCGACCGGCGCGATCTCGTCGGCGAACGCGCCCGACTCCTGCGCCGCGGCCCAGCGCTGCTGCGAGCGCACGCCGAACGCGTCGGCCTGCTCGCGCGTGATGCCGTACTTCACCGCGAGGTTCTCGGCGGTGACCGCCATCGGCGTGTTCGTGTACGAGTCGGTCAGCGCGGCCCAGAGCGTGTCGACGATGGCCGGCGGCTTGCCGAACTTCGCCCCGGCATCACGCAGGCCCCACATCGCGTGCGGCGCTTGGCTCATGTTCTCGCTGCCGGCCGCGAGCACGCACTTCGCGTCGCCGAGGAGGATCTGCTCGGCCGCGCTGACGACCGCCTGGAAGCCCGAGCCGCAGAGGCGGTTCACGGTCAGCGCGGGCGACTCGATCGGCACGCCCGCCTTGAGGCCGACGTGGCGCGCGCCGTAGATCGCATCGGGGCTCGTCTGCTGCACGTTGCCGAGGATGACCTGATCGACCTCGTCGCCCTTGATGCCCGCTTGCGCGAGCGCGGCCTGGCTCGCGTGCACGGCGAGGTCGATCGCCGAGATGTCCTTGAGCGCACCGCTGAGCGCGCCGAACGGGGTGCGCTTCGCCGCGACGATCCAGATCTCTCTATTCAGCTTCTTCATGCGATCTCCGCCCATGCGTTGGTGAACACCGGCTCTTCCGGATGCTCTGTGGTCCCCGCGACCACGAGGACCTTGCCGTCCTCGCGCCAGCCGCGGGTGATGATCGTGTCGCCCGGCCAGACCGGCTTGCTGAAGCGACCGTGGAACGAGCGCAGGCGCGACGGATCGCCCGCGCACTCCTGCGCGAGGATCGCTCGGCCGATGTATCCGTACGTGCAGAGGCCGTGCAGGATCGGGCGGCCCTCGGTGACCTTCGCGGCCTTCTCGGCGGCGCGCGGATCCGCGTGCAGCGGGTTGTGATCGCCGCTGAGCCGATAGAGCAGCGCCTGCTCGGGCGAGGTGGTCTCGGTGACCGTCCAGTCGGGCTCGCGCTCGGGCGCGCGCACGCGGACGCTCTTGGGCGGGGCCTCGCCGCCGTACCCGCCGTCGAGCAGGTACATGATCGTCCACTTGGTCTCGCAGACGAGCTCGTCCTTCTCGTTCGTCGTGCGCGTCTCGAAGATCACCTGCGCCATGCGCTTGAGATCGCCGACGCTCGCGACCTTGCCGACGGTCGTCAGCAGCCCGGCGGGCGCGAACGGCTTGTGCAGCACGATCGACTGCGCGCCGTGCACGACGCCGCCGAAGTCGCCGCCGACCACCTCGAAGAGCGCCTTGCACGCCTCGAACGTCGGGATCACCGCGTAGGTCGGGAAGACCCGCAGCGGCTCGCTCAGGCCCTCGTAGAGGAACGGCAGGTCCTGCTGCCGCGCGCCGATCCCGAGCGCGTAGAGCGCCGCGTCCTGCCAGCGATATGCATGGCACAGAGGTGCGGACTCTTGCCCGATCGCGGCGGGGTTCAGCGGCTTGGCCATCGACTGTTCGTAGCGTTCGGCCCGCGCGAGCGTCCGTGAGCCCCCGCACGCGGTGTTTGACCGCGCTCGCGGCAACGCCCACGATTCCGAGGTGAGCCTCCGGTCGGTCCTGCTCGGGTCCAGCTCGCCAGCGGCGCTGCTCGCGCTCACGTGTCTGCTCGCAGGTTGTCCGCGCTCGCAGCCGCCTCCCTACTGGCTCGACGGCGGTCCTCGCGTCGACGCCGCCGTTCCCGGGCGGATCGACAGCGACGAGGACGGCCTCTGTGATCCGCAGGAAGAGATGCGCGGGCTGCGCATCGACCATCCCGACACCGACGGCGACGGCTACTCCGACCTGACCGAGGTCTCGCTCGGCTTCGATGCGTTCCAGCCCGCGTCGCCGGATCGCGAGACGATCGTGCTCCTGCCGGAGACGCCGACCAGCGAGGCGCGCGTCACGTTCAATCTCGCCGTCAGCGGCATGGGCGAGACCTACGCGGGCTCGTTCCAGGCGGTCGATCAGATCTTTCCGGACGGCATCGACGCCAGCGACTTCTACGCGGGCTCGGGCCCCGTCGGCGCGGAGCCGATGGTCAACGTCTTCGCGATCGACGAAGCGCGTCAGTCGTTCGTCGGCGTGACCGGGCGGACGCAGCTGATCTTCGACGTGCGCTTTGCGTTCGCGACCAGCGAGCCGCTCGGCTGCATGCGCGCCTATCCGTTCCAGTACGTCGTCAAGCGCGAGGACGGCCGCATCGTGACGGCCCGCCGCTTCACGCTCGTCGTCGCGCCGAACGGCGCGAGCCCCGGTGCGGGCACGTGGTGCGGCGCGAGCCCGTGCTGGTGATCAGCGCTCGACCTCGATCGGGTCGCCCACGCTGATCTCGATCGTCTCGTCGCCCGCGAGCTCCGGGATCAGGTTCGTTCCGAACAGCACCTTGCCGTCCTTCCGCCGGAACGACGACAGGGTGCGGAGCGGCTCGCGCCCCGCGAGCGCCGTCGCGGGATCGATCGTCACGATCACGCAGCGATCACACGGCTTGGGCGCGCGGAAGCGGAGCGCACCGATCGTGATCGCCGACCAGCCGTCCTCCGCCCACGCGGGGCTGCCCTCGATCACGACGTTCGGGCGGAACCGCGACATGCCGACGGGCGTCGCCAGGCGCGCGTTCAGATCCTCGAGCGACGCCGAGCTCGCGAGCAGCACGGGATAGCCGTCGGCGAACGAGACCGAGTCTCCCTCGTGCGCGTGCAGCGGGTCGATCGCGCGGCGCACGTCGTCCGGCATGTACACGACGCTGACGTCGCGCCCGAGGTAGCGCGCCATCCACGCGCTCGCGTCCGCGCTGACCACCGCCTCGACGGTGCTGCGCCACACCACGACCGAGCGGCGCACGCCGGCATCGCTGCGCGCCGCGAGCGTCAGCGCGCCCGTCCCCGGCGCCTCGAGCCGCAGCGCGTCACCCTCGAGCGCGACGCCGATCAGCGCGAGGCGCGCCTCCTCTCGCTGCGTGACGAAGACGCCCTCGGCGTCGACGATCATCCACCGTCGATCGTCCTCGATGCCCCGCCGGCCGATCCGCGCGCTGGCGACCGAGATGCCGCGGCACGACTTGATCGGATACCGCGTGATCGCGGCGAGCCTCATCCGCCTCGGTGCCCGCCCTGCTGCTGGCCGCCGGGGTGGTTGAACGGCGACGGGTAGAGGCCGAAGCGCAGCGTCGACTTCACCGGCAGGCCGAGCGTCTGCTCGTGGAAGAGATAGAAGTCGTCGAGGCGCAGGCTCAGCGTCTGCGCGAGCTTCCAGAGGAACTTGCCCGCGAGCGTCGGCTCCTGCTGCATGAGCGCGTAGAACTGCGGACGATCGAGGGCGAGCAGGCGCGTGGCGACCAGCGTGCGAACGGTCGCGGAGCGCGGCCGCTGGCTGAGCAGCGCCATCTCTCCGAAGTGGCTCCCCGGTCCGAGCTCCGCGAGCTTGTTCCCGTTGCGCACCACATCGACGCCGCCCTCGACCACGAGGAACAACGTCTCGCTCGCCTCGCCCTCCGAGATCACGATCTCGCCCGCCGCCAGCGTCAGGGCGCGGCACGTGTTCGACACCCGCACGAGCTCGGGCATCGTGAGCTCCACGAAGAGCTCGACGTGCTGCAGCGTCTCGAAGGTCTGGTTGACGATCGTGTTGCGCTGCGTGTCCTCCTCGCTCGGCGCGCCGCGACTGCCGGCGCGCACGACGACCGCCGTGATGTTGTCGTCGCCGCCGCGCTCGTTCGCGAGCGCGATCAGGCGCTGCGCGATCGGCTCGACCTCCGCCGTCGTCAGCAGCTCGGGGAGCTCCTGCCCCTCGCCGAGATATCCGTGCAGGCCGTCGCTGCACAGCATCAGCGTGTCTCCGTGCAGGACGTCGAACGCCAGCGTGTCGACGATCACGCGCTCCATCGGGCCGACCGCGCGCGTGACGATGTTCGAGTGCTCGCTCTGCTTGGCCTGCTCGGGCGTCATCATCCCGCAGCGCAGCGCTTCCTGGATGAAGGTGTGATCCTCGCTGAGCTGGTAGAGGCGGCCCTCGCGCACGAGGTAGAGGCGCGAGTCGCCGACGTGCGCCATCACGCCCTTGGCGCCGCGCACGAGGAGCGCGCTGCAGGTCGTGCCCATGCCCTGCTTGCCGCGATCGCTCAGGCCCATCTGATAGATCGTGCTCGACGCGAGCTCGATCGCCTCGCGCATCATCACGACCGCGTCGTCGATCGTGCGCTCGCCGCGGTCGATCGCGAGCAGCAGGCCCTCGCGCTCGCGCACGTACGACTGCACGGTGCTCGCCGCGGTGCTCGAGGCGATCTCACCGGCAGCGTGGCCGCCCATCCCGTCACAGACGACGAAGAGGCCGAGCCCTGCGTCGAGCAGGCAGTGATCTTCGTTGAGCGTTCGCTGGCGGCCCACGTCGGAGGCGGATGCGGCTTGGATCTGCATGAGGACGGACCAGCCTGCCAGAACGTCGCGCGCGCCGGAAGACGTTCGGATCTTGTGGCGGTCGGATGCGGGTGCAACGATTGCCGCGTCGCATGAGCACGCGCCGGCGATCCGAGGTGCCACCGCACGATCCCGCCGACCCGCTGCGTCGTGCGGTGCGTGAGGCAGTGTCGGCGTACGCGAGCGAGCCGGTCGCGGAGCGGCTGCTCGAGTCGGCGCTGGCGACCGCCGCGCTCGCCGGTGTGCCGCGCTCTCCGCGTGCGCTCGAGCGCTTCGTCGCGCGCTGTCTCCGGCCCGAGATCGCGGAGGTGCTGGGCGAGGAGGCCGCCGATGGAGTCGTCGAGCGGCTCGCCACCGTCATCACCGCGATCGACTGGCGCGACGCGGGCGTGCCGCTCGATCACGGCGACACGTTCATCCCCGATCAGAGCGCGGAGTCGTGCCGCGTGATCGTCCTCGGCGACGACGCACGCCTCGCGGCGACGCTGCGCCTCGAGCTGCGCGGCGGTGCGATCGTCGTCTCGTATCCCACCCTGCGCGAGGCCGACGGCGACGGCGCGCTCGGTCGATCGCGCTGCGCGATCGTGCTCGACGGGCGCTGCGTCGATCCGCTGGGGAGCTCGGTCGGCCCGAAGGTCGACGGCAAGGCGCTGGTCGCCGTGCTCGCGTGGGGGGCCCCCGAGGCGGTCGCGGCCCGTGCGCGGACCTCGTTCGCCGCCCCGGTGCCGATCGTGGGCTGCGGGGAAGAAGTGACGATCGAGGAGCTCGCGCTCTTGCTGCGGGCCCGCCTGGGCCTGCGGGGGTAGGCGCGCCGCCCGCCACGTCGAACGTGCTCTCGGCGCGTGGCATGCTGCCGATCGATGTTCGACGTCGGCTATCTGACCGTCGCGCGCTGGCAGGGGACGCCGATCCGGATCCACTGGTCGACGCCGCTCGGGATGCTCGTGTTCGGGCGCTTCGCGTTCGTGCCCGGCATCTGGCTCGGGTACCTGCTGATCGTGACGCTGCACGAGATGGGGCACGCCCTGCTGTCGCGGCGCCAGGGGCTGACCGCGACGTCGATCGAGATCCACGCGTTCGGCGGACAGTGCCGCTTCGCGGGCGCGTCGATCTCGCCGTGGCAGCGATCGGTGATCGCCTGGGGCGGCGTGCTCGCGCAGGCGGTGATCCTCGCGATCGCGCTGCCGATCCAGCTGCTCGCGCCGCTGCCGCCGATCGCGTTCGTGCACGAGCTGCTCTACGCGCTGGTGTCGATCAACCTGCTGATCATCGGGTTCAACCTGATCCCCTTCCCGCCGCTCGACGGGGCGGAGGCCTGGAAGATCTTCCGCCTCTGGCGCGAGCGACGGAGCCGCCGGGCCGCCCGCGGGGCGCGCGATCGGGTCGAGGTCCGGGCGCGTCCGCCCGCGGTCCGAGGACGGCGAGGAGCGCCGAGCGAATCCGACGCACCGCTCGAGCTCGGCGAGGTCGACCAGGACCAGGTGCGCGAGACCGTGCGCCGCGCCCTCGCCGATGCGGCGCGCTCGTCGCGCAGCCGCAAGGATGTGAACTAGAACGCGAACTCGCGGCCCGCCCGCCGTCGCTCCAGTGCGCCGGCGGCGCCCGGCGAGTACGCTGCGCGCCCCATCATGAGGCACCGCGCCCGCGCATCGAGACCCGCGCCTAGGTATGCGCGATGACCAACGTCGGCGACGAGCGCCCACCGCCTCCGGACGCGGCACCGATGAGCCCGCTCGATCGTGTGCTCCGCATCGTCGGCGACGTGCGCGGGGGCGAGGGGCGCACCGCGCTGACGCTGGGCGCGACCGTCTTCGTGCTGCTCGGCGCGTACTACCTCCTCAAGGTCGCGCGCGAGGCGCTCCTGCTCTCGTCGTTCGAGGCCGAGGTGAAGGTCTACGTCGCGGCCGCGCAGGCCGCGCTGCTGATCCCCGCGGTGTCGGCGTTCGGGTGGCTCTCGACGCACGTCGGGCGCGTGCGGCTGGTGACGATCTCGACGCTCTTCTTCGCGTCGCACCTGGTCGTGTTCGCCGTGCTGTACGGGATGGACGTCGAGATCGGGATCGCGTTCTACGTCTGGGTCGGCGTCTTCAACGTCTTCGTGATCTCGCAGTTCTGGACGTTCGCGAACGACGTCTACACCGAGGAGCAGGGCCGTCGGCTCTTCGCGGTGATCGGCCTCGGCAGCGCGACCGGCGCGATCGCGGGGTCGTACGGTGCCGCGCCGATCGGCGATGCGATCGGCACGATGGGCATCCTGCTGGTGTCGGCGGCGCTCGTCGTCTCCACGCTGCTCGGCATCCGGTGGGCGCACGCGCGCAGCAAGGGCGACGACGCCCCGGCGTCACGCAAGCCGAGCGGGCGCGGCGCGTTCCGGCTGCTGCTCTCGGATCGCTATCTGATCCTGATCGCCGTGATGATGCTCCTGCTCAACCAGGTGAACACGATCGGCGAGTACGTGCTCGATCGCGTGATGCAGGACGAGCTGCGCGCCGACGTGATCGCCGCGGGGCTCGAGGCGTCGATGTCGGACGCGCTCGAGGGTCGCGTGCGCGACTTCAAGTCGGAGTACTTCTTCTGGTTCAACACCATCGCGCTCGTGCTGCAGCTCTTCGTGGTCGGCCGCGTGATGGCGAAGGGCGGCGCGGGGCTCGCCATCGTCGTGCTGCCGATCGTCGCGCTGCTCGGGCAAGGCGCGATGGCGCTCTCGGGCGCGGCGCTGCTCGTCGTGACGGGCGCGAAGATCGCGGAGAACTCGGTCGACTACTCGCTCCAGAACACGGGCCGCAACGCGCTCTTCTTGATCATGCCGCACGAGGTGAAGTACCGCGTGAAGCCGCTCGTGGACTCCGTGCTGATGAGGGTCGGCGACATGTTCGCGGGAGGCTTGGTGCTGGTCGGCACTGGCGTACTCGCGATCCCGACACTAGGCTTTGTCGCGGTCAACGCAGCCGTCACGGTGGTTTGGGCAGGTGTGGCAATCGCCCTCGCCCGAGAGCACAGGAGGCGCGCAGAAGCGAGACCCGGAGGCCGGTGATCAGCGCAGTACCCCCGACCCCCGCAGCGCGTCTGCGCGCTGCTGCTCTCGTGGCGCGCGCCGCGTGCGTCCTGGCATCGATCGCGACCGTGGCAGTCCCGACTGCCGCGCAGAGCGTCGGATCGTCGCGCACCGCGTCGATGCCCGCGCCGGTGCTCGAGCCGGTGTCCGGTGTGGCGATGGGCCTCGCCCCGTCGACCGGCATCTCTGCCACACACCTTTCGGTCGGGGATGGGCACTGGCGCGGCGGCATCCTCTTCGACGAGGGGTTCCGCAGCGCGATCCGCCTCAGCGCGGTCGGCGATCAGGAGATCGCGCGGACGATCAGCGACGTGCTGATGATCTCGACGATCACGGGCGTGATGGCGGTCGACGCGATCGGCGCGCCGGCCGCGCAGGGCAATGGCGACCTCGCGTGGAGCGCGGCGTTCGCGCACACCGCCGCGCTCGGGATCACGATGGCGGCGGGCGAGATCATCAAGCACGCGGTCGGTCGTGCGCGTCCCTTCGAGCGTGAGTGCCAGCGTGATCCCGAGCGACACGGCTGCGGCGACGGGGACATTTTTTCGTCGTTCTACAGCCTGCACGCCGGGATGACGTTCACGTCCGCCGGCTTCTCTTGCTCGATGCACATGTCGCGCGGGCTCTATGGCGACGCGGCGGCGGACGCGACCGCCTGCGGCGTGTCGCTCGCGATGGCGACCGCGACCGGGCTCCTTCGCGTGATCTCCGATCGTCACTATCTCTCCGACGTGCTCGTCGGCGCGGCGATGGGCTTCCTCGTCGGGTACCTCGTGCCGCTCGCGATCGTGCAGGAGCAGGACCCCGCGCTGCCGCAGCCGGCGGCGGCTGCGCTCACGGCGCCTTCGGTCTCGGGCGGGATGATCGGTCTCACCGTGGGAGGTGAGTTCTGACCTCTCCCCACCTGCCAGCTCGACCAGGCGAGACACGTTCTCGCCGGCACGAGAGAAGAAGCTCGATACACTCGTCTCGCGCGCGTCGTTCTCGCGCGCGGGCCACACCCGGGAGCCCAGGTGCGCCACGCAGCCCGACTGACCGCCTTCTCGATCGTCCTGCTCGCGACGCCTCTCGGCGCGGCGGCGCAGCGCGCCACGCCCAGCTCGGGGCCGACTGCGCTCCCGCAGTCAGCGCTGACGCAGTCCGTGGCAAGGGGATCGGGGGCGAGCCAGCTCGCGGCGGCGCAGGCCGTAGCGACCCAAGGCTCGTTCGCGCCGGCCGGCAGCATCGCTGCGCTGCCGCGGCTGCACACGCCGGTGAGCGCGCTGGCCGCGACGAACGCGACGGGCGGCGTCGTCTCGCTCGGCTCGGGGCTCTCGCTCTTCCTCGGGATGAGCGAGGGAGGAGAGTCGGCGGCGCGGGAGGCGAGCTGGCGCGGCGGCGTCTTCTTCGACGAAGGGTTCCGCGACGCGGCGCGGCTCTCGTCGGTCGAGGCGCAGGAGCTCGCGGCGCTGATCAGCGACGTCACGCTCTTCGCGGTGATGATCCAGGGGGCGCTCGTCGACGCGATGCTCGTGCCGCTCGCGCAGGGCGATCCCGATCTCGCGTGGCAGGCGTCGTTCGCCCACTCGCTGGCGCTCGGGCTGACGCTCTCGATCGGCAGCGGCGTGAAGGCCGCGGTCGGCCGCGCGCGCCCCTTCGAGCGCGACTGCGCCGACGACCCGCAGCGCGAGGGCTGCGACGGCCCCGACCGGTTCCACTCGTTCTACAGCGGTCACTCCGCGATGGCGTTCACGTCGGCGGGCTTCTCGTGCGCGATGCACCTCTCGCGCTCGCTCTACGACGACCAGGCGGCGGACGCCGCGTCGTGCGGCACCTCGCTCGCGCTGGCGACGACGACCGGCCTGATGCGCGTGCTCGCCGATCGCCACTACCTCACGGACGTGCTGATCGGCGCGGTGCTCGGGTTCGTTATCGGCTACATCGTGCCGTTGGCGGTCGTCCCGGAGCGACGCGCGATCGACGACTCGATCCACGAGCCCGATGCCGACCTCGATCCCGGCCTCGCGGAGCTCCCGGGCACGCCCGGAGTCGCATGGTCGCTCGCGCCGATGCTCGCGCCGCCGGGGCTCTCGGGCGAGGGGCAGGACGACGACGCGCGCGCGTCCGGTCCGCAGGCGACGTCGGCGTCCGGCAGCATGTCCGGCGTGGGCGGCACCGTCGGCTTGTCGGTCTTCGGTACGTTCTAGGGGCTCGGGGCACCGGTGGATCGATCACACGCGGGGCTTGATCAGGGGGAGTGATTCCTGGGAGCGGAGGAGCTCGGCGACGATCTCTTCGCGGCTGCGGGCGCTGGGCTCGTAGCGCTCGCGGCTCGCGAGGACGGGGAGGAGCGAGCCGCGGATCGGATCGGGCAGCACGTTCTCGAGCAGCTCGATCGCGGTGCCTCGGATCTTGTCCTCGGCCGCCGAGAGCCCGCGCAGCGCGAGCTGGAGCGCTTCCCCGTCGACCACCAGTGACAGGAGCGTCAGCACGTACTGCAAGCTGCGGCTCGCGCGCATGCGCACCAGATCGTCGAGCGAGATCGGCTCGTCGTCGTGGTGATCGGGGTGGCTCGGGTCGTGGGGTGGCAGGTGCGTCGCGACGCTCCACGTCGCGCCCCGCTCCGACAGCTCGCGCTGCGCCGCGGAGAACACGACCGAGGGCTCCGGCGCGAGCTCGCCGTCGGCCGAGGCGAGGTGCACGAGCGCGCGCGCGCACTGGAGACGCACCTCGAGGCGGGGATCCTCGAGGCCGGCTCTCAGCCCCTCGGCCGCGCGCCTCGTCGTGCACGCGCGCAGCACCCGCGGCACACGGAAGCGGACCTCGAAGGGCGTGCGCGGGTCGAGCAGCGCGTCGACCAGGACACCGGTCGACGAGGGCGCGATCCGGCGCAGCGCCTGCAGCGCATCGCGACCGAGCTGAGGATGCGCCAGCAGATGCAGCGTGATCGGGACCAGCTCGGGCTCGAGCGGATCCTCGAGCGCGGCGCGGGTGCGGTCGGTCGCGCCGGACGCGAGCGCGGCGAAGCGCAGCACGATGCGAGGCTCGGTGGGGTGTGGCGGAGCGTAGGCGACCTCGGCCTCGACCTCGGGCTCGGGGTGCGAGACGACGACCGCAGCGGCAGCGGCGGCGGCGGCGGCGGCCGAGTCTTCGGCGCCTCGGTGGCGCAACGGC
>JALYRN010000595.1 GCA_030855295.1 Myxococcota bacterium
GCTCAGGCGATCGCCCTCGCTGACGCGCCGCTGCGCGAGGAAGGTGTCGACCACCGCCTCGGTGAGCGCGGCCGCCCCGCTGGCCGAGGTGCTCCGCGCAGTCACGCGGATGACGCCCGCCTCGCGATCGGCCTCGGCATCGATGCGCCGATCGAGCGCGTCGACGGTGCCGGTCAGCCCGAGCCGCTGGCGCACGCCGGCGAGCGTCGTCGGGTGCTCGATCAGCTGCGCACCCTCGCTGAGGGTGTCCTGGGTCGCCCAGGGATTCGCTGGATCGGTCTCGGCGTCGGCGACGAGGACAGCCTCGCTCTCCCACTCCGTCGGCACGACGAACATCGCGACGATCCCGCCGACGACCAGCCCACCGAGCGCCGCCATCGCGAGCGTTCGCCAGCCGCGGCGCACCATCGCCAGGACCCATCCGGGGTCGACCGGCGCGCCCGCGCGCTTGGGCGCGCTGTCTGTGGTGTCGTGCCTCACTACGTTTCTAGAAAGTGCTTGCATCTCCATGCCCCGCCCGCTGCTGAGCAAGAACCGAGCGCAGAGTCCCCGCTCGGCGCCTCACGCCGGAGAGGCTGCGTCCGGCACCAGCTCAGCGGCCCCCCCGTATAGCCCCGCGGTCGCGGACGGGGGGCCGGGGCGGGACGAATTACTTGTTCGGCTGCGGCGTGATCCGGAGATACGGCCGGATTTCCTTCCAGCCCTTGGGGAACTTCTGCTTCATGACCTCGGGATCCTTCAGCGACGGAACGATCACGACGTCCTCGCCGTCGCGCCAGTTGCCCGGCGTCGCGACCGAGTGGTGATCGGTGAGCTGGAGAGAGTCCAGGACGCGCAGCACCTCCTCGAAGTTGCGCCCGGCGCTCGGCGGATACGTGATGATCGCGCGGATCTTCTTCGAAGGATCGATGAAGTAGAGCGAGCGCACCGTGATCTTCGCGTCGACCTCGGGATGCACCATGTCGTAGATGCGGCTCACCTTCTGATCGGCGTCGGCGAGGATCGGATAGTCGATCTTCACGCCCTGCGTCTCCTCGATGTCCTTCACCCAGCCGTGGTGCGACTCGACGGAATCGACGCTGAGCGCGATCGGCTTGGTGTTGCGCTGCGCGAGCTTGTCGCCGAGCTTCGCGACCAGGCCGAGCTCGGTGGTGCAGACGGGCGTGTAGTCGGCGGGGTGCGAGAAGAGCAGGACCCAGCTCTTGTCCGCCCACTCGTGGAAGCGGATGCGGCCCGCGGTCGAGTCCTGCTCGAAGTCGGGCGCGATGCTGCCGATGTGGAGACCCATGTGAATTCCTCCCGGGGACAAAACCCCGTTCTCCGACGCGGAAAAAACTGCGGGCGATCCTGGCGCCGCCCCGGGCGCGCCGTCAAGGCGCGGCGGCGAGGCCCTCGATCGACACCTCGCAGAGCTCGGACGGAGCGTCCGGATCGTCGCGATCGATGATGACCAGCGCGCGCCGGCCCACCGCGCCCGGCGCCCACGCGAGGCCCTCGGCCTTGCCCAGGAAGGGGCTGCCGTCGGGCTCCCGGATCGTCGTCCACCGCGCCTCTCCGTCGCCGGCGATCCAGCCGAGCGCGACCCCGACGACCTCACCGTCCTCGATCGCATCGGGCGACGCCTCGGCGGCCGCGAGGAACGCGATGCCGCCCTCCCCCGCGCACGCGTCGGTGAAGGTCAGCCGCACGCCCGCGATCGAGCCGAGCTCCCACTGGACGATCGACTCGGGCGTCGGCGGCGTCGTCGCGCGCGGATCCTCGATCCACGCCAGCAGGCGCGCCGAGTCGAGATCGCAGGTCGCGTCGACGGGCGAGAGCGATCCCCGCGGCGCGCCGTTGCCGCGCTGGAAGAGCCGCACGCGATCGGTGCCGATCGCGACCGCTCCCTCGATGTTCAGCTCGCTCCCCGCGAGCTCGGTGCAGGCGCGCAGGCCCGCGTAGAGCGCGCTCGCGTCGACGATGCGCGGCGTGCTCGATCCCGCCTCGAGGACCACGATGCGCTCGCGGTTCGGGAGCGATCCCGAGCCCCACGCGAGGAGCACCTCCCGGGCGCCGTCGCGCACGACGCAGCACGCCTCGAGATCGAGCTTTCGCTTCTTGTTCCCGCGACCGGCGTCGAACTGCCGGCGTCCCTCGTCGACGTGATCGAGCGGCAGCGCGTCGACGCGCGAGAGCGTGGGGTCGAGCAGCGCGAGGAAGCTGGCGTCGTCCTGCGCGATGACGAGCCGTGGTGCCGCGCCGCCGGCCGACAGCCACGACATCGCCGAGCCCGCGCGCACGTGCGCCGGGCGATCGAGCGACGCGTCCGGACCGGCGTCGTAGAAGAGCGGCCGGCGCGTCTCGAGCGTGGCGCGCAGCGAAGGATCCTCGCGCGCCGCTCTCCTCACGCGCACCGCTGGGCCCGCCGCGCTCATTCGACCGGGACGGCCGCGAGCTCGTGCTCGTCGTGGGGCGCGGGCGCGATGCCCATGCGTCGCGTGATCACGTCGTGCGCGACGTAGACCAGCGGGGTCAGCATGACGGCGACCGTGATCTTGTAGAGGTAGCTGGTGCCGACGATCGCGAGGATGTCGGGCATCGACCGGACGCCCGCGAGCGCGCCGAAGTTCACCACGAAGGTGTCGACGACCTGTGACACCACCGTCGAGCCGATCGCGCGCAGCCAGAGGTGGCGGCTCCCGGTGATCGTCTTGACCAGGTGGAACGCGTGGATGTCGACGATCTGGCTGATGAGGTACGCGACCAGCGAGGCCGCGAAGATGCGCATGCTGATGCCGAAGACCTCGTCGAAGGCCTCCTGGTGCACGACCGTCCCCGCCGACACCGGGAGCGAGCGCGACATGAAGATCAGCGCGAAGCCGACGATCAGCATCGCCATCCCGATCGCCGTCATCAGCCGGGCGCCCGGCCGGCCGTAGTACTCGTTGACGATGTCGGTCAGCAGGAACGCGATCGGGAAGGTCACGGTCCCGACCGACATCTCGAGCGCGCCGACCTGGAAATACTTGCCCGCGACGATGTCGGCGACCAGCAGACACGTGACGAACAGGCAGACCAGGACGAGGTACAGCTGGTGCCGCGGCGAGAATCGGATCACGCGGCGATCGAAGCTAGAGGGGTGGGCCGGCCGAGGCAAGGGATTCCGCCGCACCGAGTCGCCTCTTGCGACACTCCGCGCTAGAGAGCGTCCGTACGTGTGTACGCCGGGTGGGCCCGGCGAATGGCCGTGGCCGCCTCGGGCATCCCGAGCGGCAAGGAGTCGTCGCGGATGTTCGAGAGCCTGGAGATGCCCGTCCTCTGGATCGGGTTCCTCGCGTTCATCGGTGCCATGGTCGCGATCGATCTCGGGGTGTTCCATCGCAACACCCGCGAGGTCACGTTCCGCGAGGCCGTCTCCTGGACGGCCGTGTGGATCTCGCTGTCGCTGTGCTTCTCCGGGCTGCTCTATTTCTTGCCGGGGTTCGGCCCGCGAGCGACCGGTGAGTACCTGACGGGGTACCTGCTGGAGCTCGCGCTCAGCGTCGACAACATGTTCGTGTTCATCGTGATCTTCGGCGCCTTCGCGGTGCCGAAGGCCTACGAGCACCGCGTGCTGCTCTGGGGAATCCTCGGCGCGATCATCCTGCGCGGCGTCTTCATCGGGCTCGGCGCCGCGATCGTCGGGCGCTTCCACTGGGTGCTCTACATCTTCGGCGTCTTCCTGCTGTGGACCGGCGGGAAGCTGCTCTTCGCGGGCGACGACGACGACGACTCGAACATCTTCGAGAGCCGCAGCGTGAAGCTGGTGCGCCGCGTGCTCGGCGGGCGGATGACCGAGGCGTACCGGAAGGACCGCTTCTTCGTGCGCGAGAACGGCGTGCTCCTCGCGACGCCGCTGCTGCTCGTGCTCTGCGTGATCGAGCTGAGCGATCTCGTGTTCGCGCTCGACTCGATCCCCGCGATCTTCGCAGTGACGACGAACCCGTTCATCGTCTTCACGTCGAACATGTTCGCGATCCTCGGGCTGCGCTCGATCTACTTCGTGCTCTCGGTGCTGCTGCCGATGTTCCGCTTCCTGAAGTACGGCGTGGCGCTGGTGCTCGTCTTCATCGCCCTGAAGATCCTGTCCATGGATCTGATCCACCTGATCGGGCTCGAGCACTTCCCGACCTGGATCTCGCTGACCGTGGTCGCGACGCTGCTGGTCGGTTCGATCGTGCTCTCCAAGTTCTTCCCGGCGCCTCCGGAGGACGCGAAGAAGAGCGAGCGCGAGAAGAGCGAAGAAGAGGCCGCGCAGCCGTTCGAGTGATCGCTCACTCCGACGGCGACGACCCACCAGCGCTCGTCTCGAGCGCGGCGCGCGCGATGCGCCGCAGCGAGCCGCGCACGTCGGAGTCGGATCGAGGCGCGCAGCGGATCTCGACGCCGACCGCCTCGCAGCGCGCCTGCGGCGGATCGTCGCCGATCGCCGCGAGCCGCACCGCCTCCTCCTCGCTGGTCGCGCGCACCACGAGCTCCGGCGGCGGGAACACGCGCGTGCCCAGCGACGCGAGCGGATCGGCGAGATAGCGCTCCACGCGCGCCCAGTCGTGCCGCGCGGTCCACGCATCCGCGCGGGCGATCGTCATCCGGCCGACGCCGAGCTCGCCCTGGATCCGCAGCGAGCGCTCGAGCCCCGGCGCGGAGAGCGACGC
>JALYRN010000596.1 GCA_030855295.1 Myxococcota bacterium
CCCGACGCCCGCGTCGACCGACCCCGCACCGACGCCGGCATCGCCCGCTGGACGGCCCTGCGCGACCGCGCGATCCGCGAGCACGCTCAGCGCGACGCACGCGGCGAGCGCCCATGTCCTGCCTCTGATGTGCACGCGCCCCCCCGAGCCGCGCCTGCTCTCTCAAATCGCGTGCCGCCTCACGCGGGCCGCATCCTACGCGGGAACGCACGTCGGCGACGCAGGTTGCGCGAGCCGATGCGCGACCTGCCGGCGCGGGAGCGGTTGCGCGAATCGTTGCGCAACGCGCGGCCATCCTCGTTCGTTCGGGCTACGCCCAGGGGATCGGGCCGCCGTCCCGAGCGCCCTCGGGGAGGACCGAGGAATCGAGGCGCGGCAGCCCCCGGATCGGCAGACCGCTCGCGCGCATGCGCTCGAGGAGCCCGGCTGCCGCCTGCAGCCCCGAGAGGATCAGCCGAGCGTCGCGAGGGCCGTCACGACCAAGTTGTCCTCCACTGCGCGCTCCGCCGCCTCGACGTCTCGCAGGCCTGTCACCGCGCGGAGCTCCTCCCGCGTCGACACCGCGTTCCGCGCGAGCAGGTAGACGATGTTCGTGAGCGCGAGCCGCACGCGCACAGGGTCGCCACCGAGGAGCGTGCTGCCGAGCTCCAAGAACGGAAGCTGCGTCTTCCTCCGGCGTGCGTCGTCGAGCTCGCCGCGTGAGACCACCGCCCGCAGCAAGAGCTGGATGGCGGCCCGGTGCGCGCGTGCGAAGCGGAACGCGCGGCGGATCGACGCGTCGATCATCGATGCCCGATCGCGCTCCGTCGCGACGATCGGCGCGAGCTCGTCGAGCAGCGCGCGCAGCTGCTCGTACATGCGCTCGACGCACGCATCGTGGAGCTGCTCCTTCGAGCCGAAGTGGTGGTGCACGGTCGAGAGCGTCACGCCCGCGTGTCGGCCGATCTCGCGGACGCTCACACCGTCGATCCCGTGCGCTCCGAAGAGACGGATCCCGGCGTCGAGGATGCGGCGCTGCGTCGCGTCGGGGTCGGCGTTCGGCGGTCGAGCCATCGAGGAGAGTTGCGCGATGATAGGCGATCGCGTTATGAATCAATGGATTCATTCCAAGGGCGTACCACGCCCCGCCTCGGGAGGTCGACATGACGGTGCGCGGAACGTTCGAGCGGTGGATCGCGATCGGCGCGCTCGGTGCTGCGGCGCTCGCGGGATGTGGCGATCCCGGTGGCGCCGCGGACGGCGGCGAAGCGCGCGCCGACGCGAGCACCCCGGAGGACGCCCGGATCGGAACCGACTCCGCGCTCCCCGACGGCGCCCCGGACCGAGACGCCGACGCGCCGCGCGACGATGGAGGCGGGGGAGCCTGCGGAGACTCGGCGCGCGACGGCGACGAGCTCTGCGACGGCGACGAGCGCGAGTGCGCGACGCTCGCTCGCAGCTACAGCGGCGGGACCGCCACCTGCCGCTCGGACTGCCGTGGGTACGACGTGAGCGCGTGCACGCGTGACGCGATGGGCCTCGAGTACGTGAAGCCCGCGCTCCGCGATGCGCGCTGGGCGGACGCGATGTGCAGCGAGTCGGGAGAGTTCTTCTTCACCGTGCTCCTCACCGGCGCGAGCACCTGGCACATCTCGCTCGAGGGCGGCGGCTACTGCTCACCCGGCGACATCAACCCATGCCATGCGCGCCCCGACACGCTCACGCAGGATGCCGAGGAGCGCGGCGGCGACATCGTCCACGTGACGGACGGCGAGCGCGTCGACGCGCGCCGCTCGATCGCGCATCCGGCGCGCTTCGCGGGCGCGAACGTGGTGCGCTTGCAGTACTGCTCCAACGACCTGTGGTCGGGCACTCGCACCACGCCGCTCGAGATCCCGGCGGGCGCGACCGGCACGGCGACGATGCCCTACGTCTTCAGCGGCCGCATCAACGTCGCCGCGACGATCGAAGCGCTCCAGCAGCGCTTCGGTCTCGACGACTCGGACCCCGACACGGCCGTGTTCTTCATGGGCAGCTCGGCCGGCGGTCACGGCGTGCTGAACAACGCCGATCAGCTCGCGCGGCTGCTCCCGTCGACCACGGCGCGCGGTCGACTGCACGGACTCGCGGTCGCAGGCCACCTCCCGAGCTCGTGGGGCGCGGCGTCCGCCGCTGTTCCGGGCGACTGGTCGCTCGTCGCGGGCCGCGCGCACAGCGGGCTCTTCGTCGAGGACGTCGCGGGCGATCTCATCGCCGCGTGGCAGTCGCGCTTCTCCCCGACCTGCGAGGCCGCGCACCCGACCGAGATCTGGAGATGCGGCTTCGCGGCGACGCAGCATCCGTTCCTCACCGATGCCGCGCCCGCGGGGCTCGGCCTCGCGATCGCGATGGCGCAGAACCTCACGGACCCGTTCTACCAGGGCATGCACGGCCTGATTCGGCCGTCGCCGCGCTCGTTCTTTCCGGGCGGCGCGGAGGCGAGCGCTGCATGGGCCTCGGCGATGGCCGCGGAGCTCGCGCCGCTGCGCTGGATCTACGCGCCGCGGCACGAGCTCGATCATCACGGCATCCCGCTCGACGCGCAGCCTGTCGATCGCGCCATCCCGACCCTGGGCGCGCTGATGGACGCGTTCGTCGAGACCGCTCGCCCGGACGACTTCCGGTACGTCGACTTCGGCCGCCTCGAGTGAGGCGCGGGATCGAGCGGCTCTTCGAGGGGGCCGGGAGCGCAGGCGGTCAGCACGAGGATCGGGAACCTCGGATCCGTGGTCGCGTCGCTCGTGACCGGGAGCGACAGTCCGTCTCTTGACAGAACCCCTCGTTCAGTCCAGTTCTGGACTATGGCACGTTCGACCTCGAGCGGCGCGGCAGCGCACTCCGAGCCGGGACGAGCCGGGGCCTCGGCCCGGGCGATCGATCACGGGGCGGCCAAGCGCGCGTTCTTCCGGATCATGGAAGCGTGGGGCGTGCCCGACGATGGCGCGCGGGTGCTCCTGGGCGACCCGAGCCGATCGACGTACTACACCTACAAGCGCGCCGAGGGCGGTCCCTTGAGCGCCGACACGCTCGAGCGGGTCGGATACGTGCTCGGGATCTACAAGGCCCTGCAGCTCTTGTTCGGCAACCCGCAGCAAGCGGACGACTGGATGAAGAAGGCGAACGCCGCGTTCGGCGGACGCTCGGCGCTCGAGCACGCGCTCGGAGGCAAGGTCGTCGACCTCGCTCACGTGCGCAGCTACCTCGATGCGGTTCGCGGCGACGGCCTGTGATGCGCGCGCCGATCGCTCAGCGCGTCCGCTGGACGCACGCCTACCGCGTGATCAACTCGCGCTACCCGCCGATCGACGTCTTCGAGCGCATCGCCGACCCGGCCGACTGGGAGACGTTGATCGCCCTCGAGGAGATGACGAACCCACGCGCGAGAGACGCGTGGGGAGAGATCTCGCTGGTCGTGCCCGACGAGCGGATCTCGGGCCCCGGCGCGAGCTGGGTGATGGCGGCGTTCACCCACGTCGGAAGGGCGTCGCGCTTCACCGACGGGAGCTACGGCGTGTACTACGCCGCACGCCTGCTCGAGACCTCGGTCCGCGAGACCACGTTCCACTTCGGCAGGTTCTTGCTCGCGACGCTGGAGCCGCGCGGGACCGAGCTCGAGATGCGCGTCCTGGTCTCGTCGGCGATCGACAGCACCTTCCACGACATCCGCGACGGCCACGACGAGCTGCACGACCCGGACGACTACGCGACGCCGCAGCGCGTCGCGAAGCGGCTGCGCGAACAGGGCGCGAACGGGATCGTGTACCGAAGCGTTCGTCACCTCGGCGGCGATCACCCGTGCCTCGCGGTGTTCCGTCCGAAGACGATCCCGAGGCCGAAGCAAGGCGCCCACCTCCGGTACCACTTCGATGGCACGCGCATCGATCGGTGGTTCCAGATCGGCAAGACGAAGTGGGAGACGCTGTCTTGAGCGGCGCGCGCGTTCGGCTCGTGGGGGAAGCCGAGCGGCGTCTCTTCCGCGCCGATCACGACGCCGGCGATCTCGATGCGCGCGAGCGCGAGCTGCTCGCCATCGGCGTCGCGCCGGCCCTCACGCGCCGTGAGGGCGGCGTCGGTGGCATCCTGCGCGGATGGCGATCGATCCGCGCGGCAAGGACCTGAAGGCGTTCCTCGAGGCGAGCGACGCGGGTCCCGTGGTGATGCTCAACCTGCTGCGCTTCCAGCCGGACGGCGGGCGCGAGCGCTACGCCGAGTACGCGCGCGCATTCGCGCCGTTCGCGAAGAAGTACGGCGCCGACGTCGTCTTCGCCGGCGACGGCGCGCCCGCGCTGGTCGCGGAGCCCGGTCAGGCATGGGACGCGGTGCTGCTCGTGCGGTACCCGGACCGCGCCGCGTTCGCCGCGATGGTCGCCGACCCCGACTACCAGCGGATCACGCACCTGCGCTCGAGCGCGCTCGTCGAGGCGGTGCTCCAGCCGACGGCGCCGTGGTCGCGCTGAACCCGCCACCTCGGTGCCGCGCCGGAGGTGCGGCCAGAGGCGGCGCGTGGCTTCCTCCGGCGCGCGACAGCGGCGCGGAGTTCGCGGTACCGTTCGGTCGCATGGACTACGACGCCAGCGCACGAGAGTGGCTCGACAAGGCTCCCTTCGCGATCCCGCCCGAGCGCAAGCCGGCGGCGGTCGCGTGGCTCAGCGC
>JALYRN010000597.1 GCA_030855295.1 Myxococcota bacterium
CGCCGACGCCGAGCGCGGCGACGGTCTCGCGCATCGTCTCGCAGCACGCGCAGAACATCGGCGGTCGCACCTCGTGGACGCCGGGCGATCGCCCGGCGCGTCGAGTCGAGGTCCAGGGCCGCAGCCTCGGCCCGCCGGGCCGTCCGATGCCGGGGCAGCGCCCGGGCAGCAAGCGCCGCCCGATGCCCGGCAAGAAGGGCATGAAGACGGAGATCACGGTCCCGTCGGCCCAGAAGCGCATCATCCGCATCGAGGACAACATCGGTCTGCAGGGGCTCGCTCAGAAGATGAGCCTCAAGGCGACCGACGTACTGATGAAGCTCATCCAGATGGGGATGGGCGGCGTCAACATCAACAGCACGCTCGACTCCGACACCGCGAAGCTGCTCGCCAGCGAGTTCGGCTACGAGGTCGAGAACGTCGCGAAGAGCGACGACGAGCTGATCAGCGAGGCGCGCGGTGGCGCGGACGCGACCGAGGGGATGCTCCCGCGGCCGCCGATCGTGACCGTCATGGGCCACGTCGATCACGGCAAGACGTCGCTGCTCGATCGCATCCGCAAGGAGGACGTCGCGGGTGGTGAGGCCGGCGGCATCACGCAGCACATCGGCGCGTACCGCGTCGACACGCCGCGCGGGCCGATCGTGTTCCTCGACACGCCGGGCCACGAGGCCTTCACCGCGATGCGCGCGCGCGGCGCGCAGGCGACCGACGTCGTCGTGCTCGTCGTCGCGGCCGATGACGGCGTGATGCCGCAGACGCGTGAAGCGATCAGCCACGCGAAGGCGGCCGAAGTGCCGATCATCGTGGCGGTCAACAAGATCGACAAGCAGGGCGCGCGCCCCGACAACATCCGCCAGGAGCTGTCGGGCCTGGGCCTGCAGCCCGAGGAGTGGGGCGGCTCGACGCTCTTCGTGAACGTCTCTGCGATCACGGGCGAGGGCGTCGATCAGCTGCTGACCAGCATCGCGCTCCAGACCGAGATCATGGAGCTGCAGTCGGACCCGACGCTCGCGGCAGCGGGCGTCGTGCTCGAGGCGTACCTCGACAAGGGTCGCGGCGTCGTCGCGAACATGCTCGTGCAGAACGGGTCGCTCAACCAGGGCGACCTCGTGCTCGCGGGCGTCGCGCTCGGACGCATCCGCGCGCTGACCGACGACCGTGGGCGGCGCCTGAAGACGGCGGGGCCGGCGACGCCGGTCGAGGTGCTCGGTCTTCCCGATCTTCCGCAGGCTGGCGACCAGTTCTACGTCGTCAGCGATCAGAAGAAGGCGCAGGAGCTCGTCGACGCGCGCAAGAAGGCCGTCGCGGCCCGCGCGAAGACGACGACCGCGAAGGGTCTCGAAGACCTCTACAAGATGATGGCGGCGGGTGAGGTCCAGGAGCTGAACCTCGTCATCAAGAGCGACGTGTCCGGCTCGATGGAAGCGCTCGTGAAGGCGCTGACCGAGATCTCGACCGAGAAGGTCAAGGTCAACGTCATCCACACCGGCGTCGGCGGCATCACCGAGAACGACGTCATGCTCGCGAGCGCGTCGAAGGCGATCATCATCGGCTTCGGCGTGCGTCCGGCGGGTCAGGCGGGCGCGGTCGCGAAGAGCGAGGGCGTCGAGATCCGCGGCTACTCGGTCATCTACGAGGCGGTCGACGACGTGAAGAAGGCCATGGCTGGCCTGCTCGCGCCGGAGTTCCGGCAGAAGGAGCTCGGCAAGGCCGAGGTCCGCGCCGTGTTCACGATCCCGAAGGCCGGCACGATCGCAGGCAGCTACGTCCTGGACGGCACGATCAAGCGCAACGCCAAGGCGCGGCTGGTGCGCGACTCGGTGCAGGTCTGGGAGGGTGCGATCGGCAGCATCCGCCGCGTGAAGGACGACGTCCGCGAGGTGACGGCGGGCTTCGAGTGCGGCATCGCGCTCGACGGCTACAACGACATCCGCGAGAGCGACATCATCGAGTGCTACGAGCTCGAGCAGGTGCAGGCGACGCTGTAGCTCGCGTGGGCGGCGGCTGTCTCGCGGAACGCGAGGCGCCGCCGCGCCGTGCACGCCGGGTCTACCCTCACGAAGCTCGCTGGGAGGGGGACCCGTGGTCGTCGGTGTGTGTCGGATCGTGTTGGCGCTGCCCGGGGTGGACTCGCTCAAGGGAAAGCGCTCGATCGTGCGTCGCATCGTCGACCGCGTGCGGCACAAGTTCAACGCGGCGATCGCGGAGGTCGCCGAGATGGACGCGCATCGCCGCGCGGTGCTCGGGTTCGCGGTGGTCTCCAACGACTCACGTCACGCGAACTCGATGGTGGACACGATCGTCGCGTACGTCTCGGGTGCGACCGAGGCCCTGGTGATCGATCGCTCGATGGAGCTGCTGCACATCGAGGAGCACTTCGGGAGCGAGCGGCTCGGGGGGCGCGCGCTGGACGCCGGCAGCGATCACCCGTACGACCAGTCAGTAGGCGAACGCGAGGACGAAGACGATGGGCGCTAGCGGAGCCAGCCGCGAGAAGCGCGTTGCAGAGCGCATCCGCGCGGATCTGATGACGCTGCTGCTGCGGGGATCGATTCGGGATCCCGAGCTGCAGGGCGCGATCGTCTCCGGCGTCGACGTGACGAGCGATCTCTCGCTCGCGCGCGTGTGGATGCGCGCGCTCGAGGGCGATGCCGACGTGCCCCGACAGAAGCGGCTCGTGCGCGCGATGAAGCGCGCCAGCGGCTTCATCCGGCGAGAGCTCGGGCGCACGCTGCAGATGAAGCGCGTTCCCGAGCTGCGGTTCGAGTGGGACACGGGGGCGGATCGCGCGTCACGGGTCGAGGAGCTGCTCCAGGAGATCGCGAGCGAGCGCCGCGACGCGATCGCCCCGGGCGACGCGAGCGCAGTGGGCGCCGCGGCCCCCGTGAGCGCGGCGGACGCCGCGAAGGAGGACGAGCGATGAGCCGCGCAGAAGCCGCTCGGTTGGTGCACGCGGGCAAGCGCTTCCTCGTCACCTGTCACGTGCGTCCCGATGCCGACGCGCTCGGCTCCGCCCTCGGTCTCGCGGGGATCCTGCGCGCGCTCGGCAAGGAAGCGGTGGTGTTCAGCCAAGACGGCGTGCCTCCGATGCTCTCCTTCCTGCACGGGCGCGACGAGGTCTGCGCGGTCGTGCCGAGCGGGCGCTACGACGCCACGTTCGTGATGGACGCGGCCGCTCGCGAGCTGGTGCCGAAGCTTCCGGACAGCGCGGTGACGGGGCCGGTCGTCGTCGTCGATCACCATGCTGCGCACGATGGCTTCGGCGACGTGGTGGTGCGCGAGATCGATGCGGTCGCGACCGGCGAGGTGGTGCTGCGGCTGATGGAGTCGCTCGGCGTGAAGGACGTGCCGCGCGCGTCGGCGCAGCCGATCTACGCGGCGATCGTCGCGGACACCGGCGGCTTCCGATACAGCGGCACGAACGCGACGACGCATCGGCTCGCGGCGACGCTCCTGGAGCACGACGTGGACCCCTGGCAGGTCGCGTCGCACCTGTTCGAGCGCTGGGCGCCGCAGCGCATGTCGCTCCTCGGCGAGGTGCTGCGCGCGATGAAGCTCGACGCCGACGGCAAGCTCGCGGTCGTCAGCGTCGATCGCGGGATGATGGAGCGGACCGGCGCGACCGACGACATGATCGAGGGGATGGTCAACTACGGCCGCATGCTCGAGGGCGTCGAGATCGCCGCGCTGCTGTGGGTGCCCTCGGGCGGCGGCGACGTGAAGGTGAGCCTGCGCTCGGCGGGCGGTGCGGACGTCGCGAACGTCGCGGTCGCGCTCGGCGGCGGCGGACACCGAGCGGCGGCGGGCGCATCGGTGCGCGGTGATCTCGTGAGCGTCGAGTCGCGGCTCCGCGCCGAGTGCGCGCTGGCGATCCAGGCGATGGGCTGAGGCGTGACCTCGGGCGTCCTCGTGGTCGACAAGCCGCGCGGGCCCACGTCGCACGACGTCGTGTCGTGGGCCAGGCGCGCGCTGGGAACGCGCGCGGTCGGCCACGCGGGCACGCTCGATCCGATGGCGACCGGCGTGCTCGTGCTCGGCATCGGCGAGGGCACGAAGCTGACGTCGTTCGTGATGGGCGAGGACAAGGAGTACGAGACGACGATCGCGCTCGGCGCCGAGACCGACACGCTCGACGCGGAGGGCGAGGTGATCGCGACCTCCGACGTGCCGGCGCTCGATCGCGCCGTGGTCGAGCGCGCGGCCGCGATGTTCGTCGGGACGATCTCGCAGCGCGCCCCCGTCGTCAGCGCGATCAAGCGAGACGGCGTGGCGCTGCACGAGCGCGTGCGGCGAGGCGAGGACGTCGTCGCGCCGGTGCGAGAGGTCCGCTGCGACGCGATCGACGTGCTCGACGTGCGTGAGCGAGAGATCGATCTGCGGGTGCGGTGTGGAAAGGGCTTCTACGTGCGATCGCTCGGCCGCGATCTCGCGAGCGCGCTCGGCACGCACGGGCACCTCAGCGCGCTGCGTCGCACGAGGATCGGTGAGCTCGGCGTCGACGAAGCCGTTGCGGGCGAGGTGCTCCTCCGGGCGCGCGGCGACGACGAGAGCGCGCGCGAGATCGTGCGTGCCGGCGTGCGGCCTCTGGTGCGCTCGCTGGGGTCGATGGCGACCGTGCGCGTCGACGAGGCGGGCGCGCGCGAGCTGTGGCACGGGCGTGCGC
>JALYRN010000598.1 GCA_030855295.1 Myxococcota bacterium
AGGCACACCCGCGCGCCTCGGCCGTGCCCCTCGCTCGTCACCTCGATCGTGCCTCCGTGGAGCTCGGCGAGGTGCCGCGTCAGCGCCAGGCCGATCCCGAGGCCACCGACCGCGCGCGTCATCGAGCCGTCCTGCTGCGTGAAGCGCTCGAACACGTGCGGCAGGAACTCCGGCGCGATCCCTCGCCCGGTGTCGATCACGTCGAGCGTCGCGCTCTCGTCTCCAGCGCGCACCCGCACCTCGATCCGTCCGCCGCGATCGGTGAACTTCGTCGCGTTCGACAGGACGTTCCACGCCATCTGCTGGATTCGCTTGGGATCGCCGGTCACCCACACCGGCTCGGCCGCGAGATCCGGGACGACCTCGATGCCCTTGGCGCGCGCGGAGACGCCGACGATCTCGATCACGCGCTGGGCGACGCCGCGCAGATCGAGGGTGCCCACCTCGAGCTGCAGCTCACCGGTCAGGATGCGGCCGAGGTCGAGCAGATCGTCGATCAGCCGCGCCTGCACGCGCGCGTTGCGCTCGATGGTCTCGAGCGCTCGCGCGGTCTTGTCGTCGTAACCGTCCTTGGCGCGGAGGAGCACGGCATAGCCGAGGATCGCGTTCGCCGGCGTGCGTAGCTCGTGCGAGACCGTCGCCGCGAACTCGTCTCGGATGCGCGCGAGACGCTCGGCGTCCTCTCGCGCCGCGCGCTCGCGCTCGACCACCGCGTCGCGCGCCGTGAGCGCCTCCTGCGTACACGCGACCTGCTGCTCGAGTCGCCTGCGCGTGCGCTGCAGCCGCGCGCTGCTCAGCGAGATCGACACGCCGAGCGCCGCGAACAGCACCAGGCGCAGCTGGTCCGCCGTGCTCGCGGCCGCGAGCGTCATCTCGGGCGGCACGAACAGGAACATCGAGACCACGATGCCGAGCACCGTCGCGAGCAGCCCCGCCGCGAGCCCGGCGTACGTCGCGGCCACGAACACCGCGACCAGGAACAGCATCATCGGCGCGCTCGCACCCAGCCACGGCCAGAGCGCGACGCGCGCGATCGCGGCCACCGCGGTCACCAGCACGGGCACCGTGATCCAACGCGTCAGCGGGTGCGCGCGGCGTAGGTCGGGCATCGCGCCTCGTTCGAAGCAACGGTGACGCCAGCGGGGCGAGCCGTTTCGGGTTGACGTGACCCGGCCCGAGGACGTTGTGATAGGGGCATGGATCTCTACAGCGCCGCATCGCGTCTCGCGCGGCCGTTCGTGTTCCGCGAGGACGATCGCGACCCTGCCGTGCTCGCGAAGCAGCTCGGGATCGGAGGCCGCGGCATCATCGGCGACGGGCTGACCTGTGCGCTCGTGCGTGTGGACGGAGCGATCGACTGGTGCTGTATGCCTCGCTTCGACAGCCCGAGCTGCTTCGGCGCGCTGCTCGATCCCGACCGCGGAGGCATCACCTGGATCCAGCCGGTGCACCGCCCGTTCGAGACGCTGCAGCAGTACGACCCCGACACCAACGTCCTCGAGACGCTCTTCCGCGTCGCCGGACGCGGCGTCATCCGCCTGACCGACTACATGCCGTGGACCGACGATCCGCGGGCCGCGATCCACGAGATCCACCGCCGCGTCGAGTGCGTCGAGGGCGAGGTCGAGGTCGAGATCGTCTTCGATCCCCGGTTCGACTACGGCCAGGGCGAGACGACGCTGGAGCACGGCGAGCACGGCGTGATCGCGCGCGGGCCGAGCGGCGATCGCATGGTCGCGGTGGTCGCGGGCGGGCGCTGGGAGAGCCGCCCCGCCGGTGGGCTCCTGACGCGCAGCGTGCTCAAGAAGGGCGAGCGGCGCTGGATGGTGCTCTCGTACGCGGGCCTCTCGCCCGAGCCGATCGAGTCGTACCGGCCCTTCGAGCACCTGCGCGCGACGCGGCGCGCGTGGCGCGAGTGGTCGCGCCAGATCACGTACGACGGTCCGTGGCGCCACCACGTGATGCGCTCGGCGCTGCTGATGAAGCTGCTGACGTACGCGCCCACCGGCGCGATGGTCGCGGCGCCGACCACGTCGCTCCCGGAGTGGCTCGGGAACACGCGCAACTGGGACTACCGCTACGTGTGGGCGCGCGACGCCGCGATGGCGGTGCGCGCCCTCAGCCTGATCGGCTGCGAGAAGGAGGCGCGCGAGTTCTTCTACTTCGTGCGCGACTGCCTCGAGCGCGACGACGGGCTGCGCGTGATGTACGCGATCGACGGCCTCGACGTGCCGGAGGAGCGCATCCTCGAGCACCTGCGCGGCTTCGGCGACTCGCGCCCGGTGCGCGTCGGCAACGGCGCGCGCCACCAGCTGCAGCTCGACGCCGCGGGGTCCCTGGTCGACGCGGCGTACATGTTCGAGCGCGGCGGCGGCTCGCTGACGCTGCGCACCTGGCGCCACCTGCGCGGCGTGATCGAGACCGTGAGGCAGCGCTGGCACGAGCCCGATCACGGCATCTGGGAGCCGCGCTCGGGGGAGAAGCACAACCTCGACAGCAAGATGATGTGCTGGGTCGCGCTCGAGCGCGGCGCCCGCATCGCGCGTCTGTTCGGCGACGCGGCGCTCGACGCGTCGTGGTCGGCCACCGCGCGCGCCGTGTCGGACGAGATCCTGCGCTCCGGCCTCGATCCGAGCGGCAAGCGCCTGACCGCGGCGTTCGGCGTCGACACGCCCGACTCGGCGCTGCTCCGGATCCCGCTGCACCACTTCCTGGAGGCCAACCACCCGCTGGTCGTGCAGACCACGGCGTGGCTCCGCAACGAGCTCGGCTCGGGGCCCTTCCTCTATCGCTATCGCCTCGACACCGACGACGGCGTGGGCGGGCACGAGGGCGCGTTCGTGCTCTGCGGGTTCTGGCTCGCCGAGACCTACGCGATGCAGGGCCGCATCGAGGAGGCGCACGAGACCTTCGTCGCGCACGCCGAGGCGTCGAACCACGTCGGCCTGCTCGCCGAGGAGATCGACCCCGCGACCGGCGCCCTGCTCGGCAACTTCCCGCAGAGCTTCAGCCACCTCGGGATGATCAACGCGGCGCTCCGGATCGACCTCGCGATGCGCCTGCGCGACGAGGGCTCGCACGCGGTGCCCACGTTGATCCCTCTCTGACAGGAGTGCTCGCCCCGGAGGGCGCGGACGGGAGCGCGGTCGCCGCGCGGACGGGAGCGCCCGGAGCGGGCGAGCCGATCGATCGACACGCGCCAGGGCTTGCAAAGCGCCGAGGGCCGTGCCAGGGTTGCCGCCCTTTCGGGAGGAGCCTTCGTGAGCGAGGAGCAGCAGCCGCCGCGTTACCAGAACGCGCAGCAGGTCGGTGACGCCATCCAGTGCAAGGCCGTCGAGGTCGTCGTCGGCGAGAAGGGTGTCGAGCGCGCGATCAAGCACCTGAAGCGCAAGATGGCCGCCGAGGGGATCCTCCGCGAGCTGAAGCGCCGCCGGCACTACATGAAGCCGTCGGTCAAGCGACGGAAGAAGGAGTCCGAGGCTGCTCGTCGCCGTCGCAAGCGCGAGAAGCAGCTGACCACGCCCGGCGGCAGCAGCGGCGGCGGCGGTGGCGGTGGCGGTGGCGGTGGCGGTGGTGGAATGGGCGGCGGCGCCGGCGGCCGCAGCTGAGTTCACTCTGATCGGAACGTGAGGACGACCCGGGCGCTCGATCGAGCGCGCCGGGTCGTGTCGTTCCGTCCGCCGCTTCCCGCCAGGTTCAGCGTCCCGCGAGGGCCGATCGCGGCTCGAACGGGTCGACGATCGCGTCGGTCGGGACCGAGGGATCGATGATCACCGTCACGCGCGTGCGGTCCGGGCCCACCTCGAGCTCGGGATCGATGCACGCGCGCGCGTCGCGCTCGAGCGAGCGCACGTGCGACTCGAGGCGCGTGATCAAGGCGCGCTCACGCTCGGCCTGTGCCTGATCACCGCGCTGATCGTGGCGATGCGCGCGATGGGTGCGCTCGAGCGCGAGGCGCAGCGTGGCGGTGATCTGCGACAGACGACGATCGACGCAGCTCGCGCGCTCGGCGTCGCCCGACGCGCGCGTCTCGCCGAGCAGGTGCTGCACGCGCGACGCGCTCCGTTCGATCGTCCGCATCACGTCGGAGGCGCGCGGCGCGTGCGCGCCGACAGCCTGCGCGGACGCATCGGTCGCGCCGGCCACGATCGCGAGCGAGAGGAGCAGCGCGGAGATCCAGCGGAACAGCATGCCCGGATTGTTGCGATGCCAGCGCCCGCCGTTCACTCCGCGCCGAGCCCCCCCATGCGGTAGCATCCCGCGCGATGACGACCGCAGAAGACACACGCACGCTGATCTCCGAGGTGATCGATCCGCTGATGCTCGCGAGCCACGCTCGCAAGTTCTTCGAGTCGCTGGCGCCGCGGCCGGGCGCGCTGATCACGCTGTGGGTGCTCACCGTGCAGATCCACCGCAACGGGCTGACCAACTTCCTCGAGGACGAGCCCGCGTTCATGGTGGGCGACGTGCCGCGCGCCGCGGCGCTCCTCGGAGAGGACGCGCTCGCGCAGCGCTTCGACGCGCTGCTGCCGACCCTCCGCAAGGGACGCGCGGGGCGGATGAAGGCGCCCGCGGAGTCGACCCTGGACGAGCTCGGCGGACCGATCACGCGGCTCGTGATCGACGGGCTCGAGCAGCGCCTGCTCGCGTCTGCGCAGGCGATGCG
>JALYRN010000599.1 GCA_030855295.1 Myxococcota bacterium
CGCGCGACGCGGGGCCGAGCACGGGCGCGAGCCCCGGCTCCGCTCCGAGCAGCGCACCGGAGTGAGCACTCGCGCTGAACACTCACGGCGAGCTCGGCAACTCGTGTCGATGCAGATGAGCCACGGCATGCGTCTCGGAGAATGGGTCTCTGCGCTCGCGCTCGTCGCGGGCTGCGGGACGACGAGCGCGGGCCTCGATGCGGGCACCGGCGCCAGCGATTCCGGGGTGGGCACCGACGGCGGCGTCGTCGTCGTGGACGCCGGGACCACGCGCGACGCGGAGGGTCCGGTGGACGCAGCACCGCCGAGTGACGCCGCGCGGACGCCGGAGGTCTGCACCGGAGGTCTCGACGAGGACGGCGACACGTGGATCGACTGCGACGACGACGGGTGCTGGGAAGAGAGCTCGTGCGCGGCGCAGCACGTCGCGGGCACGGCGCCGGGGCTCGTCGCCTGCGGCGAGCCGATCGAGCGCAGCGCCGTCGAGAGCGACGAGGACTGCGCGCGCGTCGGGATGCCGGAGGGCTCGGAGCACCCGACCGAGTGCGCGACGGAGGTCGACCTCGAGAGCACGGTCCGGTTCTTCTGCGACGCCGCCGGCGCCGTCGCGGCCGCGTGGGTGCTCGAGCGCCTGACGCTCCCTCGGAGCAGCAGGATGATCTCGGAGCGCATCTACGAGGTCGAAGACTACGAGCACGTGGGCGTCATCGACTGGGAGCGCACCGCATCGGGCCCCGGCTGGAGCACGGGGATGGGGCCCTCGCCGACGCACGAGAGCTACGGAGAGAGCACTTGGATCGTGACGGTCCGCGCCGTCGCGCCCGGCGATGCGATCGATCGGCTGAACGGGCTGGCGTACGTCACGACGATCATCGATCTCGACGCACCGATGTCGACGAGCACGCGGCGCACGTTCCGCACGGGGGCCACCAGCTTCGTCGTGCCGCGCTGACGGCTCGCCCGCCGCGACCGCGCGTCAGCGGGCGGAGGTCATCTCGAGCAGCTGGAGCACGGTCCGCCAGTTGCGGAAGGTGCTCGTGGTCGCGAGCTTCGAGTCGAAGTAGGCGTTGGTGAGCTTCGTGCGCGCGAGCCCGCTCGGGCAGCACAGGTAGATCTCGCGGCCTCCCGCCTCGAAGAGGTCGTCCGGCGCGCCGCGCTCCGGATCGAGCGCCGCGAGCTGCGCGGCGCTCGGCTCGTCGTCGAGGAATGCGACGTGGAGCGCGCCGGCATCCGCGCCTCTCGCGAGGAACGGATTGCTCGCGACGATGTCGGCGAGCTCCGCCGCGCTGCGCGTGATCACCGGCGTCCGGAACCCGAAGGCGTCCTCGATCGCCTTCGCGATCACGCCGGGCACGCGGCGTGCGATGGCGGGCGCCGCGTGAAACACCACGTTGCCGCTCTGGATGTAGGTCCGCACGTCCGCGCAGCCCGCTGCGACGAACATCGCCGCGAGCTCCTTCATCGGCAGCGCGTTCCGCCCGCCGACGTTGATGCCGCGCAGGAGCGCGACACGCGCCGTCTGCTGTCGCATTCTGCAGCTCGCTCCTCTGGCCCGGCCACGCCGACCGTGGCCGCCGCCGCGCTGATGATGATGCTGTTCGGCTGCGCGTCGAGCCATCCCCCAGCGCTCGATGCGGGAGGCCGCCGCGACGGCGGCTCTGCCAACAGCGGCCCAGCCGACGCCGGCCGGTTCGACGGTGGCCCTCTCGAGCGGGACGCGAGCGTCGGCGACGCCGGTCTGCTGCCGCCCGGCTCGTGGTCGGTCGTCGTGCTCCCGGACACGCAGATCCTCGCGCGCGATCATCCCGAGATCTTCCGGGCGCAGACCGCGTGGATCGTCCAGCAGCGCGAGCTCATGAACACGAGGTTCGCGCTGCACGTCGGCGACATCGTCGACGACAACAGCCCCGCCCAGTGGCGCGTCGCGGCCGAGGCGCTGCACGCGATGGACGGCCACGTCCCGTACGTCCTCGCCGCGGGCAACCACGACTACGGCTTCGCGGGCTCGGCCTCCGATCGCAGCACGCTGCTGACGCACTTCTTTCCGGTCTCCACGTTCTCGTCCGAGCCGTCTTTCGGCGGGACGTTCCAGAACGGGATGATGGACAACAGCTACTCGGTGTTCGAGACGCCGTCCGAGCCCTGGCTCGTGATCTCGCTCGAGTTCGGGCCGCGCGACGACGTGCTGGTGTGGGCGAACGACGTCATCCGCCGTCACGCCCCGATGCGGACCATCCTCGTGACGCACGCGTATCTCTACTCGGACGACTCGCGCTACGACTGGTACGAGCGCCCCGACCAGCAGTGGAACCCACACTCGTACGGCCTCGCGTCGCTCTCCGGTGGCGTGAACGACGGACAGGAGATGTTCGACTCGTTCGTGCGCGACAACGACGACATCGAGCTCGTCCTCAGCGGTCACGTCCTGAACGACGGCATCGCGCGCCTGACCAGCCCTCAGCAGGGCGGCGGCCGCGTGCACCAGCTGCTCGCCAACTTCCAGCACCAGCCCGAGGGCGGCGCCGGCTTCCTGCGCATCCTCACCTTCGACGCGTCGGGCACCCACATCACCGTGCGCACGTACTCGCCGTACCTCGACGAGTGGAAGACCGACCCCGACAACCAGTTCGAGCTCGACCTGTAGCGGTCGGTATCGGTGCGCGCCCCGATGCGATCGGCGCTTCCGCCGGAGGGCGCGGGCGTGCTCGAATGCATCGCATGCCGTGTCCGCCTTCGTGGGAAGAGCAGGAGCTGATGCGGCTCGAGCGCGAGCGCGCCGATGCCGAACGGGTGATCGCGAGGTCGCCTGCGTCCCTCGCGCCTGCGCTCGCGCTGGTCACCGCGATCCTCGAGCGCGATCCCGAGCACGCGCCGGCGGTCGCGGATCTCGAGCCGTGCATGGGATACGCGCACGCGGTCGAGGAGCGCGGCTTGCCTCCCTACGAGGGACCGATGCCCGAGCGGCAGGGCTGGCCGACCCCCGAGGACGTCGAGCTCGAGGAGGCGTACGTGCGCTCCCGCGCGGACGTGGCGGCGCGGCTCGAGCTCTGTCTCTGCGTGCTCGGCACCTTCGTTGCGCTGTACGCGCGCGACGCCGCGCCGGCGCCCGACCTCGCGGAAGACATCGCGCGAGAGCGCGCGCGTCACCTCGCCCATCGCGAGGAGGAGCGCGCCGAGCGCGTCGCCGAGCTCGAGCGCGAGCGCACCAGGGCTCGCCGTGCGCTGGAGGTGCCGCGCCCTCACGCCGGCGCGCGCGCGTATCTCGAGTCGGTCGAGTCGGCGCTGGCGCGCGTGCGCGCGCTCGACGCGGAGACGCTGTGCACCGATCGCTGCGCCCTCGCATGAAGCGAGATGGCGCGCGAGCAGTGAGCAGCGGCTGCCGCATCGCCGGCGTGCCCCGTTTTCTTGCGGGGCACGCGCGCGGTCGGGGACGATCGCGGCGTGCGTCGCTGGCTGTTCTGTCTCTTCGTCTCGGTGTTCGTGGTGGGGCTCGGAGGCGAGGCGGCGGCGGAGCGCGTCCACGTGGTCGCGCGCGGCGAGTCGCTCTCGGAGATCGCGGCGCGGTACGCGGTCGACCTCGACGAGCTGCGCTCGTGGAACGCGCTCGAGGGCGACACGCTCCGCGTCGGTCAGGCGATCGAGGTCGAGCGACCCTCACGGGACGGCCAGGCCGTGCACCGGGTGCGGAGCGGCGAGACGCTCGCGCGCATCGCGCACCGATACGCGGTCACGGTCGCGCACCTCGTGGAGCTGAACTCCGGGATCCGACCGGATCGGGTGCGCGAGGGCGACGAGATCGTGGTCGGCGAGGGCCGGCCGAGCGAGAGCATCGGCGAGCCCGGCGCGGGATCGCTCCGCGGCGCGACGCAGCTCGGAGGGCACGCGGGCTTCGTGGTGCGAAACCTCGAGCGCGCATACGCCACGCGACGCACGATCGATCGGCTGATCCGTGGCTTCGACGCGCTCCTGCGCGGCGATCGCGAGGCGCCGCGGGTGCGTGTCCACGACCTCAGCCTTCGGAGCGGCGGGCCGATCGACGATCACCACACGCATCAGTCGGGCCGCGACGTCGATCTCACGTACTACCAGCGCAGCGGCTGCACCGACGCCGACGGATGTCCGCTCCGCGCCGTCGCGCCGGACGAGCTCGACGCGCGTCGACAGTGGCGCCTGCTCCACCACTGGATCGCGCGCCGCGAGATCGAGATCGTCTACGTCGACCACGCGCTCCAGGCCGAGCTCTACCGCGAGGCACGCCGCACCGGCGCCACGCGCGAACAGCTCGCCGAGTGGTTCCAGTACCCGCGCGCGCCGACCACCCGCGTCGGCCTGATCCGCCACTTCCCGAACCACATCGATCACGCCCACGTCCGCTTCGCATGCACCCCTGGCGAGCACCACTGCAGCCCCGCCACACAGGGCCCGTGAGCGTCGGGCGCGGGGCGGTCGGCGCCGGCCGCGGACGAGCCAGGTGCGATGCCGTACTCTCCTGGCCCGTCGCGCGAGCGTCGGGCCCGGGAGGCGAGATGCGAGCGAGCGTGACGGCGGTCTCGATGTTGTTCTGGGTGACGCTCGCGCCATCGGCCGCCGCGGCACAGGACGCCGTGTCGATCGCGCGCGAGGCCGCGGAGGAGGCGCGCGCGGCGGACCCATCGCGCTGCGC
>JALYRN010000064.1 GCA_030855295.1 Myxococcota bacterium
CCGGATCGATCGCGTCGATCCGCGCGATGCGCCCGCGCGTCACCTCGCGCGCGAGCGCCGCGACCAGCGCGCCGGGATGCACCTCGCCGTCCTCCGGGATCGAGAGCGCGCGGTCGAACCCCTCGAGCGCGCTCGGCGGCGCGACCCACTCGCACGCGACTCCGTCCTCGCGCAGCAGCTCGGCGGCGCGCTCGAGCAGCACGTCCTCGCCGCCGCCGTCTCGCATCGGCAGCATCAGCGTGCCGCAGCGCCGATGCCGCACCGACGCGCCGAAGTCGCGCTCGATGCGATCGTGGGTGCGCCGTGCGATCGCGATCATCGCGCGCGTCTGCTCGACGCCGATCCGCTCGCGCATCGCCGGGTACTCCCAGGCGTGCGCGACCAGCACGAACCCCGCGTTGCGCGTGCTCGCCCCCGCGCCCGGCGCCGCCTCGTCGACGACCAGCACGTCGGCGCCGCGCCGCGCGAGCTCCCCCGCGATCGCGAGCCCCGCCAGCCCCGCACCGACGACCAGAAATTGGCACTCGGTGTCAGTTCCGCCGAGCGCCGGCCACGGCGTCTCGATCGGCGCTTCCTCGGCCCACAGCGTCGGTGCGCTCCGCACCGGCGTCACCCGATCGCGATCATCTCGATCTCGACGCGAGCGCCGCGCGGCAGCGCCGCGACCTGCACCGTCGCGCGCGCCGGCGGAGTCATCCCCTCGAACCTCGCGCCGTACACCTCGTTGACGGTCGTGAAGTCCGCCAGGTCGGTCACGAAGATCGTCGCCTTCACCACGTCCGCGAACCCGACGTTCGCCGCCGCGAGCACCGCCGCCAGGTTCTTCATCACCTGCTCGGTCTGCGCCCGCACATCCCCCGCCCCCACCATCTCCCCCGTCCCCGGATCGAGCGGTATCTGCCCCGACAAGAACACCATCTCCCCCGCCCGAATGGCCTGCGAATAAGGCCCAATCGCCCCCGGAGCCCCCTCACTAGAAATCACTTCCCGCCGCATCCCGAACCCCTACCGCGTACAAGCCCCCGAGGCGAGCCCGTCCCCCCCTCCCGCGTCGACCTCCCCACCGCCATCGGGCGGACGCGCGCGAGGCGAGCGAAGCAAAGCCGAGACGGCACCCGCGCATCCACGAAGCATCGGTCGGTTAAGCGACCCCTCCCCGGTGGCTCCCCCCCCTCAGACGACGAGCTTATAGCCAAGCCCGTACACCGTGAGGATGTGCACCGGCTTGTCCGGATGCGGCTCCACCTTCTTCCGGAGCTTCACGATGAAGTTGTCGACAGTCCGGTTGGTAGGCCCCCCCTCCACCCCCCAGACCTTGTCGAGGATCTCGTCGCGGCTGACGACCTGCCCCGCGCGCTCGTGCAGGTACTTGAGCAGCTGCACCTCGTAGAACGACAGCGAGCTGGTCTCGCGCCCCCTCGTCATCGTCTGCGCGGCGGGATCGATCGTCGCCGCGCCGATGCGCAGCGGGGCCTCGCTCATCTGCGCGCGCGTGGTGCGGCGGAAGATCGCGCGGATGCGCGCGATCAGCTCGCCGACGCTGAAGGGCTTGGTGACGTAGTCGTCGGCGCCCGCATCGAGACCGCGGATCTTGTCGGCCTCCTGCGAGCGCGCCGTCAGCATCAGGATCGGCACCAGCGGATCGCCCGACCGGATCTGCTCGCACACCCGATAGCCGTTGGTGTCCGGCAGCATCAGGTCGAGGATGATGCAGTCGGGGTGCTCCTGCCGCGCGAGCTGGATGCCCTCGTGACCGGTGCGCGCGTGCGTCACCGCGAAGCCCTCGAACTCCAGCGAGTCGACGAGCCCGAGCGCGATCCCGGGGTCGTCCTCGACCAGGAGGATGCGTCTCTCGCCGCCCGCCATCGGCGCGGACCTTAGCATCAGGCACCGCTGCCCGGGATGTCGTCGTCCGGCGGCGGACCGCTCGGCTCGCTGCGCCAGCTCGAGAACGCGGTGCCCGGCGGCTCCTTGCCGGAGAACTCGGCGAAGGGCAGCGAGATCGACACGCGCGTGCCGCCGCCCTCCGCGTTCTCCACCCACGCGCGTCCCCGGTGCGCCTCGATGATGCGCTTCACGAGCGAGAGCCCGATGCCCGACCCGCGCGTCGAGCTGCCGGCGCTGCGCACCCGATAGAAGCGCTCGAACACGCGCTTGTGGTGCTCGGCCGGGATGCCGGGGCCGTGATCGCGAACCCGCACGTACGCATGCCTGCGCCCGCGCTCGATCACGACCTCGACCGGCGTTCCCTCCCCGTACTTCACCGCGTTGTCGAGCAGGTTCATCACCGCGAGCAGGATCGCCTGCTCGTCGAAGCGCACCGGCGGCGGCTCGCCGTGGCTCTCGAGCCGGACCTCGACGCCCTCGCGCTCCAGCCGGTATCGCGTCGTCTCGATCGCGCGCGCGACGGTGTCGTGCAGATCGCCGTCGCGCATCTGGTAGACCTGCTTGCCGCGCTCGATCGCGGAGAAGTCGAGCACGTTGTCGATCAGCGCCGTCAGCCGCTCGCTCTCGCGCGCGATGATCTGCAGGTACTGCGCGCGCTTCTTCTCGTCGCGCACGCGCCCCGTCATCAGCATCTCGCTGAACATCCGCACGACCGAGAGCGGCGTCTTGAGCTCGTGCGAGACGTTCGCGATGAACTCGCTGCGCAGCGCGTTGAGCCGGCTCTCCTTCACGGCGGCGTAGATGAGGAAGCCGACGCCGAGCAGGATGATCACGAACGAGAGCCCGATCAGCGCGCTCTCGGTGTAGACCCGCTCGGTGCCGTGCGTGATCAGCTCGGGCGCCTGCTTCGGCGCGATCTGCAGCCGCCAGCCGTAGAGGGTGGTCGGGAAGCGGCGGCCGACGAGGTAGTCGCCGGCGCGCGAGATGCGCGACTGCCCGTAGACCAGCCGGTTGTCGTCGTCGACGACGTTGTAGCTGACGCGCTCTTCCTCGTGGACGAACAGCGTCGGGAAGATCTCGCGCACGATGAAGCCGGTGTCGTGGTGCGCGATCATGTACTGGCGGCGACCCTGGTGTCGGATCGCGCGGTAGCTGATCAGGTAGCTGGTGTCGGCGTAGGTCCGGTGGTGGTGCCGGAGCACGCCGATGCGCTCCTGCTCGAGCTGGAGGTTGGGGAGAATTCGCTCGCTGAAGACCTTCAGGAAGTCGCGCCGCTCCTGCGGCGAGCAGCGGCACGAGTACCCGAGCACCTCGCCGCCGTCGTCGAGGACGAGCATCGCGCGGATGCTCGGTGAGATGCGCTCCGCGAGAGGCGACCACGTCGCGGCGAGCGTCTCGGGGCTCTCGTGATCGACGAGGTGGAACACCGCCTCGTCGCTCGAGATCACCAGCTGCTCGACGCGGTCGACCTTCTCGTCGACGAGCACCAGCGTCGACGCGAGCACCGACTGCTCGCTCTCGCGCGCGAACTGCCGCGCCGACTGGATGGAGAAGTACCCCAGGATCCCGGCCGCGATCGCGATCGCGGGAATCAGCGCGAGGTACACCAGGCGCGAGCGCCACTGCATCCGGCGCGCAGTGTAGTGCGCGCCGGCCCCCGCCGCCGGACGAGCTCGGTTGTGCGGAGCGACCCCGCTGCAGTACCGTGGTCCGGCGGTGGGGGGGCCCAGAAGCGCAGACGGATTGCCGTCGAGCGGGGTGCGCGCGCTCGACGAGATCGCGGCGGTGCTCGCAGACGCGGACGACTTCGCCGCTGCGGCGCCGCACTTGCTCGCCGCCGTGGGCGCGGCGCTCGGGTGGGACGCGGGATCGTCGTGGGAGATCGGGCCCGGCGCCCGCGACGTGCTGCCGATCGGCGTCTGGTCGCGCAGCCCTGGCGTGAGAGAGCACGAGCGTGCGATCTCGACGACGAGCATCGCCGGGGAGCGAGGTGCGCCCGGCGGCGTGTGGATGACCGGGAGCCCACGCTGGATCGAGGATCTGACCGCAGAGCCGGGGTTCGCTCCCAGCACGCACGACGCGTCCGCGCTCCAGTCCGCGATCGTCGTCCCGATCGTCGGCGAGGGCGGAACGCTCGGCGTGCTCGAGCTCTTCACGACCGAGCGGCTCGCGCCCGATCCGGAGACGATTCGCGCGCTCGCGATGCTCGGACGTCGCGTCGGCGGTTGGCTCCAGCGGAGCGGCGCGGAGCGCGCAGCGCGCGAGGCGGAGACGCGGGCCCGCGCGGAGCTCGAGGCGCGGATCGCGCAGCAGGCGACCGAGCTCGAGCGACAGCGCGCGGAGAACGAGGAGCTCGCGGCTCGCTCGGCGCGCAGCGCCGCCAAGCTCCAGCGGCTCTACGACGCCGGCTTGATCGGAGTCGTCATGTCCGACCTGCGCGGCGGGATCCACGACGCCAACGACCGCTTCTTGGAGATGGTCGGGTACAGCCGCGAGGATCTCGCGCGCGGCGCCGTTCGCTACGACGACATGACGCCCGCGGAGTGGCGCTCCGCGAACGACCGTGCGATCGAGCAGCTGATCTCGAGAGGCGTCACCGACGTCTGGGAGAAGGAGCTCGTCCGGAAGGATGGGACCCGCGTCCCGGTCCTGCTCGGGCTGGCGCGCGTCGATGGGTCTCCCGCCGAGTGCATCGGGTTCGTGTTCGACATCACGCCTCGCAAGCGAGCGCTCGAGGAGCTCGCTGCCCTGAACGAGTCGCTCGAGGCGCGGGTCGCCGAGCGCACGGCGCGGCTCTCGGCGAGCGAGACCACCGCGGCGCACGCGGCCCGCGCGCTGGCCGAGTCGCAGCACGAGCTCCGAGCCCTCGCGTCGCGGATCGAGACGATCCGAGAGCAGGAGCGCGCCGAGCTCGCCCGCGAGATCCACGACGTGCTCGGGCAGGAGCTGACCGGGCTGAAGATGGACGCCGCGTGGGTCCTGCGCCGCCTCGAGCAGTCGTGCCCGGAGGAGCTCGGCCACGTCCCGCCCCGCCTCCGCGCGATGCTGCACCACATCGACTCGGTCATCGTGACCGTCCGGCGGATCGCGACGACGCTCCGGCCCGGCGTCCTCGACGACCTCGGGCTGGTGGCCGCGCTCGAGTGGCAGAGCAGCGAGTTCGTGGCGCGCTCGAGCCTGGCGGTCGAGCTCGAGATCGCGGATGGCGAGCTGGCCATCGACCCGCAACGGAGCATCGCGCTGTTCCGCATCTTCCAGGAGCTCCTCACGAACGTCGCGCGGCACGCCGACGCGACGCACATCCGGGCGAAGCTCTGGGCGCAGGATCAGAAGCTCGTGCTCGACGTGCGCGACGATGGTCGCGGGATCACCGCGCACGACATGATGAGCGCCACCTCGCTCGGGCTGGTCGGCATCCGCGAGCGCGTCCGCGCGCTCGGAGGCGACTTCACGATCTACGGCGTCCCGGGCAACGGAACGCGCGCTCGGGTGCGCCTCCCGCTCGACTTCGACGAGCAGTCGGCATGAGAGTGCTGCTGATCGACGATCACGCGATCGTCCGGCGCGGGACGCGCGAGCTGCTCGTGGAGGAGCTCCCGGACGCCGAGTTCGAGGAGGCGGGCACGGGGGAGGACGCGCTGTCGCTGGTCGGACACGCTCGGTTCGACCTCGCGATCCTCGACATCAGCATGCCGAGGCGGGGCGGCATCGACACGCTCAAGGAGCTCCAGGTGCGGGCCCCGAGCCTGCCGGTGCTGGTGCTCAGCCAGCACGCCGAGGAGCAGTATGCGATCCGAGCGCTGCGGAGCGGCGCGCGCGGATACCTGACGAAGAACAGCGCGCCCGAAGAGCTGGCGCGCGCCGCACGCACGATCCTCGGCGGCGGGAAGTACGTCAGCGAGCAGCTCGCGCAGCAGCTCGCAGGATCGCTGACGATCGACCCGAGCAAGCCGCCGCACGAGTCGCTCTCGGATCGCGAGCTCGAGGTGCTGCGCATGATCGGCGCCGGAAAGTCCGTCAAGGACATCGCGGCGGAGCTCTCGCTGAGCGCGAAGACCGTCAGCACCTACCGAACCCGGATCCTCGAGAAGATGCGCATGGGCTCGAGCGCGGAGCTGATGCGCTACGTCCTGCGCACCGGCCTCACCGAGTGAGCTCGGCAGCGGCGCGCGGACGACGTTCGCGTAGGACGGAGACCGACAGACGTACGGCCGGCGGTCCTACGTCGAGAAGCGGGTCGCACCGACATCCATGTGCTGGGCTCGCCCTCATGATGATGTCCAGCCATGACCGTACCCGCGCTCCGGATCCTGCTGGTCGACGACGACGTCGCATGGCGCGACGACGTCCGCCAGCTCCTCGCGGACGAGATGCCGGAGGCGCTGGTCGTCGAGGCCGGCTCGGCGGAGGAGGCGCTGGCGCGCGCGCAGGGGGATGACTGGGAGCTCGTCCTCCTCGACATCCGGCTGCCCGGACTGAGCGGTCTCGAGGCGCTTCCCCGGCTCCGTGCGGCCAAGCCGTCGGCGCTCGTCATCGTGCTGAGCGGTCTTCCCGAGCAGCCCTACGCGGCCGCCGCAGCGACCGCAGGCGCATCTGCGTACCTGCTGAAGGAGCGCGCTCCGGAGCTCCTGCCGCACACGGTCCGGCGGCTGCTCGCGGGACGCACGACGAGCGCCGAGCCGTGGGGCGCCACCGAATGAAGCTCGATCCGAACGCCGCACGACCGCCGGAGGCGGCTCCGGCCGTCGAGGAGCTCGGGGCGCGCCTCGCCGCTGCCGCGACCGACCTCGTCGGGCTCGTCGTGGTGGACGCGCAGGGGCGGATCACCGAGGCCAACGGCGCGTTTCTCCGGCTCGTGGGCCGCGAGCGCGCCGAGCTCGTCGTCGGCGACCTTCGGTGGAACGATCTCGCCTCCGCCGCGTCGGATCACGCGGCCGCGCCGCGCTCGGCCGCGCGTGACGCCGCGGAGACGTGGGACATGGAGTACGTCCGGAAGGACGGCGCGCGGATCCCGGTCCTCGTCCGAGCCGCGCCGCTCGACGGAGCTCTCGGAGCGCCGATCGCGGTTCCTGGCCAGCCGAGCGCGCAGACCGGCTGGGTCGCGGTGGTCATCGACAACACGCTGCGCCGGCACGCCGAGGACGCGCTGCGCGACAGCGAGGAGCGGTTCAGGCTGCTGGTCTCGCACGTCGGCGACGCGGTCTTCATGCTCGACCCTGCCGGTCGCGTGATGACGTGGACCCCGGCCGCGCAGCGGATCCTCGGATACACCGAGGCCGAGGCGCTGGCGCTGCGCGTCGAGGACTTCTATCCCGACGGCGGGTCCGACGCCTCGCGCACCGAGCTCGCCGCGTGCGTCGCGAGCGGCTGGTCGGAGCTCGACGCCTGGCGCGTCGCGAAGGACGGACGGCGGCTGTGGGCGCACGTCGTCACCTGCCCGATCCAGGGCCGCGCCGGAGAGCTCCGGGGGTTCGCGAAGATCGTGCAGGACCGAACGGCGCTCCGCGACGCGCAGGAGCTCCTCGCGGCGCGCGCGGCCGAGCTCGCGCGGAGCAACGAAGACCTCGAGAGCTTCGCGATGGTCGCGTCGCACGACCTGCAGGAGCCCCTGCGCAAGCTGCGGATGTTCGGCGATCGCCTGAGCAAGCGCTTCGCGCCGGCGCTCGAGGGGGAGGCGGCGCACCTGATCGGTCGGATGGACGAGGCGGCCGCGCGGATGCAGACGCTGATCGAGGAGCTCCTCCGCTACTCGCGCGTGGCGCGGCGCGCGCAGCCGCTAGCGGTCGATCTCGGTGCCGTGGCCCGCGCAGTGATCGAGGACCTGTCGGCGTCGCTCGAGAAGGCGGGCGCGCGCGTCGAGCTCGGCGCGCTGCCGACGGTCGAGGCCGACCCGACGCAGATGCGCCAGCTGCTGCAGAACCTGCTCTCGAACGCGATCAAGTTCCGTCGTCCTGGCGTGACGCCGTTCGTGAAGGTGACCGGCACGGTGGTCGGCAACGAAGTCGAGCTGCGCGTCTCGGACGACGGCATCGGGTTCGAGCCGCGCTACTCGGAGCGGATCTTCGGGCTCTTCCAGCGGCTGCACGGCCGCACCGAGTACGAGGGCAGCGGCATGGGACTGCCGATCTGCCGACGGATCGTGGAGCGACACGGCGGCGTGATCACTGCGGAGGGGCGCCCCGGCGCTGGCGCAGTGTTCGTCATCCGTCTGCCGCGGGGGCAGGCACTGCAACGAGGGAGTGAGTCATGAGCATCGATCGCAGGATCGTGATCCTGATGGCGGACGACGACGCCGACGACCGCATGATGACGAAGGAGGCGCTCGACGAGAACCGCCTCGCGAACCCCATCTACTTCGTCGAGGACGGCGAGATGCTCATGGACTATCTCCATCGGCGCGGCCGGTTCTCCGAGCCCGGCGCCGCGCCGACGCCGGGGATCATCCTCCTCGACCTGAACATGCCGAAGAAGGACGGCCGCGAGGCGCTCGCCGAGATCAAGGCCGATCCCAGTCTGCGCCACATCCCCGTGGTCGTCCTGACGACGTCGAAGATGGAAGAGGACGTCTTCCGCAGCTACGACCTCGGCGCGAGCTCGTTCATCACGAAGCCCGTGACGTTCGACGCGCTCGTGACCTGCGTCAGGAAGCTCGGCGAGTACTGGCTGCAGCTCGTCGAGCTGCCGGCGGACGCGCGATGAGCTCGGCGCACGACCGCATCATCCGGGTCTTGCTGGTCGAGGACGATCCCGACGACCACGAGCACGCGATGGAGCTGCTCCGCGACATCGGGGAGCACGGCCCGCGCTACCAGCTCGACTGGGTCACTCGCTACGACGACGGGCTCGCCGCGCTCGAGCGTGAGGAGCACGACGTCTGCTTGCTCGATTACTACCTCGGTGAGCGCGACGGGCTCGACCTCCTGAAGGCTGCGGTGCGCTCCGCGGTCCGCGTGCCGATCGTGTTCCTGACCGGGCGCGGCGATCGCGAGGTCGAGAAGCTGGTGCTCGAGGCGGGCGCCGCCGACTACCTCGCGAAGAGCGAGCTCGACGCGCCGATGCTCGAGCGCTCGATCCGCCACTCGGTGGAGCGCGGTCGCAGTCTCGAGGCGCTGCGCGATCGAGAGCGCCAGCTGCGCGCGGTGTTCGAGGGCGCGCTCGATGCGATCCTGATCACCGACGACGACGGGCGCTACGTCGATGGCAACGAAGCGGCGCTCGCGCTGCTCGGCGTTCCCCGTGCGCAGCTGCTCGCCATGAGCGTCCGCGACCTCGCGCCGGAGGCGGCGAAAGAGGCCATCGACGCGATGTGGCGGCGCTTCCTCGACGAAGGGCGGATGAGCGGCGAGCTCGAGGTGCGGCGACCGGATGGGTCACCGCGGACCGTCGAGTTCCGAGCGACCGCCAACTTCAGACCGGGGCGTCACCTGTCGGCGCTCCGCGATGTCACGGAGCGACGCATCGCCGAGGGGCACCAGCGCCGACTCGCGGCGATCGTGGAGTCGGCCGCCGACGCGATCTCGGGGATCACGCTCGACGGCATCATCGACTACTGGAGCCCCGCCGCCGAGCGCATGTACGGGTACACCTCGAGCGAGGTGCTCGGACAGTCCGAGCGGATCGTGTTCTCGGAGAACGCCCAGGCCGACTTCGAGGATCTCCTCACGCGCGTTCGCCGCGGCGAGGCGCTCCGCGACACCGAGACCGTGCGTCGCCGGAAGGACGGCTCGACCTTCGCCGCGTCGGTGACCGTCTCCCCCGTGCTGCGGGACGGAAGCGTCATCGCAGCGTCGCTGATCACACGGGACATCTCCGAGAAGAAGCGCCTCGAGGCGCACCTCGCGGTCAGCGATCGGATGGCATCCGTGGGCACGCTCGTGGCAGGGCTCGCGCACGAGATCAACGGCCCGCTGGCCGCCGTGATCGCGAACCTCGACTTCGTCGCGCACGCGGTGGGGCTGCCCGACGCGCACTCGACCGCGGCGACCACGCCCGAGGACGAGCGGCCGGCGATGCACGCCGTCACCCTGTACGAGACCGACGAGGCTCTCGTCGAGCTCGTCGCGGACTTCTTCGCGCTTGGTGTGACCAGAGGTGAGTCGCTCCTGATGATCGCGACTGCGGCCCGCTCGGCGCGGCTCGAAGAGGCTCTGCGCGCGCGCGGGCTCGACACGGAGCGGCTGCGCGCGACCGAGCGATTGGTGGTGCTCGATGCGCACGACACGCTGTCGAAGTCGATGGCCGATGGGGTACCCGACCGCGGCCGCTTGGCGGCGAGCGTCGGACGGGAGCTCGCCCGGCTGGCTCGCGCAGGGACGCACGTTCGCGCGTACGGAGAGATGGTCGACCTTCTCTTCCGTGCGGGCGAAGCGCGCGCCGCGTCGAGCCTCGAGGAGATGTGGAACGAGCTCGGGAGATCTCGCGAGCTCTCGATGCTGTGCGCGTATGACGCGTCGAGCTTCCGGAGCGCGGAGCAGGTCCGTCACGTCTGCGCCTCGCACGGCCACATCGTCGCGGCGGAGCGATCCGAGCCCGACGTCGACCTGCCTTGGACGGTGGCGCAGACCCGTCAGCTCGCGGCCGAGCTCGGCCGTGGCAGGGGCGCCGACGCATGGAGAGACGGCGCGGCGCAGTCCGAGCGCGCCGCGTGCCCTCCCTCCCTGCGAGAGCCGCTCGAGGACGCTCGAGCGTCCGCCGACCGGATCCGACACGTCGTCCGCGATCTCAAGCTGTTCTCGCGGCCCGACGTCGAGCGACGCGGTCCGGTGGAGCTCCGCCCGATCATCGAGTCGTCACTGCGGATGGCTTGGAACGAGATCCGGCACCGCGCGCGCCTGGTGAAGGACTACGGCGACGTGCCGCCGGTCGACTGCAGCGATGCACGGCTCGGGCAGGTCTTCTTGAACCTGATCGTCAACGCCGCGCACTCGATCCGCGAAGGCGACGCGGAGCGGAACGAGATCCGCATCGTCACCCGCACCGACGAAGAGGGCCGCGCCGTGACCGAGATCAGCGATACCGGCAGCGGGATCGCGCCCGGCGCGCAGCACGACATCTTCGAGCCGTTCTTCACGACGAAGCCGATCGGCGTCGGCACGGGGCTCGGCCTCTCGATCTGCCGCCGGATCGTGCACGAGTTCGGCGGCTCGATCACCGTCGCGAGCGCGGTCGGACGCGGCACGACGTTCAAGGTGACGCTCCCGGCTGCACGAGCGGGTGTCGGTGCGCTGGCGAGCGTACGCCCGCCGTCGTCACCGGCCGCGCGGCGCGGGCGGGTGCTCGTGGTCGACGACGAGCCGCTGATCGCGAGGGCGGTGAAGCGAGTGCTGTCGTCCGATCACGACGTGACGAGCGCGCGCAGCGGGACCGAAGCGCTCGAGCTGCTGCGCACCGGCAGCGACTTCGACGTGATCATCTGCGACATGATGATGCCGCAGATGACGGGGATGGAGTTCTACGAGCACCTCGTCGAGTCGATGCCGTCCCGCGCGCTCCGTATCGTGTTCCTCACGGGCGGCGCGTTCACGCGCTCCGCGAAGGAGTTCCTGGACCGCGTGCCGAACCATCGGATGGAGAAGCCGTTCGACACGGTGCACCTCCGGCGGCTCGTCAACGAGCGGATCGCGTGCGCCGAGTCGGGGCGACGCTGAGAGCGCTCGCTTCGGTGCTCGTCGCGATCGCGCGCCCCGCGCTCGAGCCGCCATCCGTTTGCGGCATCGTGACCTGGCGGGCGCCGCCGCGGATCCAGTATCGTCTGCGGCCTCCATGACTCAGCGCGACGAAGCGCCCGGATCGCCACGCTCACCGCGGTGATCGAGGCGCAGCAGGAGGTGATGGGGCTCGGGTTCGAGCCGGAGGCGGTGATGGCCGCGATCGCGCGCCGCGCACAGCAGCTGACGGGCGCGGACAGCGGCGTCGTCGAGCTGCTCGAGGGCGACGAGATGGTCTATCGCGCCGCGACGGGCGCGGCCGAGGGCACGGTGGGACTCCGGCTCGACGCCTACGCCAGCCTCTCCGGCCTCTGCGCGCGCACCGGGACGATCCTGCGCTGCGACGACACCGAGACCGATCCTCGCGTCAATCGCGAGGCCTGCCGGCGCGTCGGCGCCCGGTCGATGCTCGTGGTCCCGCTCCGGCATCAGGACCGCTCGATCGGCGTGCTGAAGGTGTTCTCCCGCCAGGCGGCGGCCTTCGACGACGATCACGTCGCCGTGCTCGAGGTGATCGCAGGCTTCGTCGCCGCGGCGCTGGGCCATGCGAGCGACCGACTCGCGCTGCGCACGTCGGAGGAGCAGTTCCGCCAGACGTTCGACACCGCGCCGATCGGGATGGCGCTCGTGGCCCTCGACGGCCAGTGGCGGCGGGTCAATCGCGTGCTGGCCGAGACGCTCGGCTACACGCCCGCGGAGCTGCTGGCGATGACGTTCCAGGACGTCACCCACCCCGAGGACCTCGCCCGTGACCTCGAGCATGTCGCGCGGCTGCTCCGCGGCGAGCTCGCGCAGTACACGCTCGAGAAGCGCTACGTCCACCGCTCGGGCCGCCTCGTCCACGCGCGGCTGCACGTCGCGCTGGTGCGGGACGCGCAGGGGGCGCCGCTGCACTTCGTCTCGCAGATCGAGGACGTGACCGAGCGCCGCGCCCTCGAGACGCGGCTGCAGCTGGCGGACCGCATGGCCTCCGTCGGCACGCTCGCCTCGGGCGTCGCCCACGAGATCAACAACCCGCTCTCGTACATCGTCGCGAACCTCGAGACCATCGCCGAGCACGTCGACGAGCTCGCGCCGACGCTTCCGGCTCGCCGCACCGCCGAGCTGCGCGAGATCCTCGCCGAGACGCGCCTCGGCGCGGACCGGGTCCGCAAGATCGTGCGCGGGCTGTCGACGTTCTCGCGCGCAGAGCAAGAGCGGCGCGGCCACGTCGAGATCGCAGCCATCCTCGAGCTGTCGATCAACATGGCGTTCGCCGAGATCAAGCACCGCGCGCGCGTGGTCAAGGTGCTCGAGGCTACGCCCACGGTGTACGCGGACGACTCGCGCCTCTCGCAGGTCTTCATCAACTTGCTCGTCAACGCTGCGCAGGCGATCCCCGAGGGGCAGGTCGAGCGCAACACGATCCGCGTCACGACCTCGACGGATGCGCAGGGCCGCGCGGTCGTCGACATCGCGGACACGGGCGCCGGGATCCCGGCCCACGTCCGGCCGCGGATCTTCGACCCGTTCTTCACGACCAAGCCGATCGGCGCCGGGACAGGCCTCGGCCTCGCGATCTGCCACGGCATCGTGGCCGACCATGGCGGCGAGCTGAGCCTCGAGGCCACCGGCCCGACGGGCTCGACGTTCCGCGTGGTGCTGCCGGCGGCGCCGGCCGAGGCGCCTGCGCCGCCGCCGGCCACGGCCCATCTGGGCCCCTCCACGGGCCGCGGACGCGTGCTGGTCGTCGATGACGACGCGTTGGTGGCCCGCGCGATCGTCCGGGTGCTCCACGGCGAGCACGAGGTGATCGCCGTCGACAGCGGGCGGGCGGCGCTCGCGCGTCTCGCCGACGGATCGCACTTCGATCTCGTGATCTGCGATCTGATGATGCCGGAGCTCACCGGGATGGACGTCTACGACGAGCTGCAGAGGACGAGCCCGGCGTTGCTCGAGCGCGTCATCTTCGTCACAGGCGGCGCCTTCACCGACCGCGCCCGCGAGTTCCTGCACGCGATCCCGAACCAGTGGCTCGAGAAGCCGGTCGACCCGCAGACCCTGCGGGCCCTCGTCCGCGGTTTCGTGCGGAGACGCTGAGCCACAGGAGCGTTCGACCCGAGGGGCGCGTACGGGAGACGCGCGGCCTTCAGTCGTCGTCGCGCTCGGCGCGCTTGCGGCGCGTCATCAGCTCGACGACCGCTTCGACCGGCGGCTGCTCCTCGTAGAGGATGCGGTACATCGCGTCGGTGATCGGCATCTCGCAGCCCTCGCGCTTGGCGAGCTCGTGCGCGGCCTTCGTGGTGCGCACGCCCTCGGCGACCTGCGTCATGCCCGCGAGCACGTCCGGCAGCTTGCGCCCCTTGCCGAGCTCGAGGCCGACCGTGCGGTTGCGCGAGAGGTCGCCGGTGCACGTCAGCACCAGGTCGCCCATGCCGCCGAGCCCCGCGAGCGTCAGCGGGTGCGCGCCCATCTTGGTCGCCAGCCGCGTCATCTCCGCGAGACCGCGCGTGATCAGCGCCGCGCGCGAGTTGTGCCCGAAGCCGAGCCCGTCGCTCATGCCGGCGGCGATCGCGATGACGTTCTTGAGCGCGCCGCCGAGCTCGATCCCGATCACGTCGTCGGTGGTGTAGGCGCGCAGGCGGTCGGTCGACAGCGCGTCCTGCCACTTCTGCGCGACCTCCTGGCGCTCGCACGCGATCACCACCGCCGTCGGCATGCCGGCCGCGACCTCCTTCGCGAAGCTCGGCCCGCCGAGGTACGCCACGCAGCGCAGCGCCTCCGCGGAGACGCAGTCCTCGAAGATCCCGCTGACGACCTTGAGCGTGCTGATCTCGATGCCCTTGCTGACGCTGAGGATCGGCACCTCGCGCGGCAGGTGCGGCGCCGCGTTGCCGAGCACCTCGCGCAGCACGTGCGTCGGCACTGCGGTCAGCACCATGTCGGCGCCGCGCAGCGCGTCGTGGAGATCGCTCGTCGCGCGCAGCGTCGATCCGAGCGTCGCGCCGGGAAGGAAATCGGCGTTCTCGCGCTGGCCCTCGATCGCGTCGGCGTGCGCCTTCTGCCACGACCAGAGGCGCACCTGGTGGCCCTTGTCGGAGAGTGTCTTCGCGAGCGCGGTCCCCCACGCGCCGGCGCCCAGCACTGCGACGGTGTGCATCATGGCGCGCACTCTACCGCGCGGATCGTGGACCGGTCGATCGACTTGGTTCCGCGTGCACCCTATGCTCGCGGCCCGCATGGCGCTCAGAGGACATCCCGGCAGGTGGCTCGTCGGCGCGATCGTGCTCGCGGTGTCGGGCTGCTATCAGGCGCACGGCCGCGATGGCGACGGCGCGATCGATCCGTCTCGCGACGCGGGGCCCCCGCTGCCGTTCGACGGAGCCCCGCTGCCGTTCGACGGTGCGCCGCTGCCGTTCGACGGTGCGCCGCTGCCGTTCGACGG
>JALYRN010000065.1 GCA_030855295.1 Myxococcota bacterium
CGATCACGACGCCCCCCGGCCCGAAGTCGCCGCGGACCGGCGCCTCCGGCGTGCCTGCGTCGCTCGCGACCACCGCCGCACCGATCCCGACGCCGGCCCCGACGACCGCGACCCCGACCAGCGTCCAGAACCACCACTCGCCCGTGACGTCACCACCGCCACCGTCGTCGGAGGTCACGCCCGGGTCGCCGGCGGCGAGCGGAGACCGGAGCGCCTCGGCCTGGCCGCGCGTGTCGTCGTCGTCGGCGCGCGCGATCTCCTCGTCGACCGGCGGGCGCGGCGCGGAAGCGCTCGCGGTCTCGGCGCCCGAAGCGTCATCGCTGCTCGCCGTCGCGGCGTCTTCCGCGCGCTGGCGCCGTCGCCAGTCGTCTGCGACCTGCTCCCGGAGGAAACTGATGCGCGACTCGACGAACGGACGGTTCGGCGCGTCCGGCATCGCCTGGAGGTACGCCTCGTACGAGCGCAGCGCCTCGTCGTCGCGGCGGAGGCGCTCGGTCACCGAGCCGATGTTGAAGAGCAGCGCGGGACGACCGGTGAGCGCGTACGCGCGAGAGAAGTAGTCGAGCGCGGCCTCGTAGCGCCCGGCGTCGTATGCCGCCTCACCCGCGAGGAAGAGCTGCCGCGCTTCCTCGTCGAGGCGAGGATCGGCCGCAGCCTCCGCTGGCGCAGCGCCGCGAGCGCGCCTGCGCCGCTGCGCCTCCGCATCCGAGGTCGCGCTGATCGTGACGGTCGCGATCGCGAGCCCGACCGCGATCGCAGGAAGTCTCATGAAGAAGCAGTTCATCGGCCCTCCGACGACTGCGCGCTGGAGCCACGTTGTCTCCAGCCTGCTGCGGCTCGTTGCCACAGCTCGAAGCCCCAACCGCTTCGATCACAGCGTCGGTTTCCTGGTGGAGCACACGGCGCGCCACCGGGAATGCGCGATTCAGGATCGCGGGAGACCGAGCGCGAGCGCACGATCGACGATCGCGTCGCAGTGCGCGAGCGCGTGGTCGAGCTCGAAGTGCCGCCCGATCTCCTCGGCCGAGAGCTGCGCGCGGATGTCGGCGTCCTGCTCCATCAGCGCGCGGAACGGCGCCTCGCCGGCGAACGCGCGCATCGCGTTGCGCTGCACCAGCACGTATGCGGCCTGTCGCGCGAGCCCCTTGTGCACCAGCGCGAGCAGCACGCCCTCGCTCGCCCAGAGCCCACTCGTCTTCTCCAGGTTCCGCCGGAGGTTCTCGGGATACACGACGAGCCCCTCGATCAGGCGCTTGGTGCGATCGAGCATGAACGCGAGCGTCGCCGTGGCGTCGGGCATCATCATCCGCTCGACCGACGAGTGGCTGATGTCGCGCTCGTGCCAGAGCGCCACGTTCTCGAGCGCAGGGATCGCGGCGGCGCGCACGACGCGCGCGAGGCCGCAGAGGTTCTCGCTGAGGATCGGGTTGCGCTTGTGCGGCATGGCGCTCGATCCCTTCTGTCCCTTCGCGAACGGCTCCTCGGCCTCGAGCACCTCGGTGCGCTGCCAGTGCCGCACGTTCGTCGCGAAGCGCTCGATGCCGGCGGCGACCACCGCGAGCGCGCACGCGAGCGCCGCGTGTCGATCGCGCGGGACGATCTGCGTCGAGACCGGCTCCACCTCGAGCCCCAGCCGACCGAGCGCATCGGCTTCGATCGCCGGCGTCAGGTGCGCGTACGTGCCGACCGCGCCGGCGATCTTGCCGTGCGCGATCTCGCGGCGTGCGGTGACCAGGCGCTCGCGCCCGCGCAATAGCTCGGCGTAGTGCCCCGCGAGCGCGACGCCGAACGTGGTGGGCTCGGCGTGGATGCCGTGCGAGCGACCGATCATCGGCGTGCTGCGGTGCTCGACGACGCGCGCGCGGAACGCGGCGAGGAGGGCGTCGGTGCGCGTGATCAGCGCGTCGGTGGCCTCGACGAGGAGGAGCGCGAACGACGTGTCGAGCACGTCCGAGCTCGTCATCCCGCGATGCAGCCAGCGCGCCGGCGCGCCCGCGAGCTCCTCGACGTGCGTGAGGAACGCGATCACGTCGTGGCGCGTCTCGAGCTCGATCGCGTCGATGCGATCGGGATCGAGCTTCTCCGCGACGGGCCGCACCTGGGCCGCCGTCCCCTCGGGCACCAGGCCCGCACGCTCCATCGCCTCGCACGCCGCGAGCTCGACCTCGAGCCAGGCGAGGTACTTGCGTCGTGCGCTCCAGAGCGCGTCGAAGTCGGCGGGCGTGTAGCGCGGGATCATGGCGGCGCCGAACGTAGCAGAGGCGCAGACGTCCGCCCGCGACCCGCGTCGTCACCGGAACGCGCGCGGATCCGCGGGGCGGCGGCCGATCAGCAACCCGCGCAAGACCTCGCTCGCATCCTCGAGGCGCTCGCCGGTGTGCATCTCGAGGTGCAGGTGCGCGGCGCTGCGCTGCATCCCGGTGCGACCGACCGTGCCGATGCGCTGACCGCGCGTGACCCGCTGTCCGTACGCGACCTCGACGGTCTCGAGGTGCATGTAGCAAGAGCGCAGGCTCGACTCGTCGGTCTCGGCCCGCCCGTGGCGAACGCACGCATAGCGCCCGCCCGCGCCGAGCTCGCGCCGCGGATGCGCGTCGTACCCCTCGGCGCTCGCGACCTGCACGTGCGAGCGATGCCCCGGCAGATCGACGCCCGCGAAGTACACGAACCCGTCCGCGATCGCGCGCACCGGCTCCCCGGGCAGCGAGTCGACGTCGATGCCGCGATGCGCACGCGCGCCGCCCTCGCGCTCGGCGCCCAGCCAGCTGAGCACCACGCGCGGGCAGCCGTCGAGCGGACAGCCGAGCTCGAGCCCCGCGTGCTGGATCGGCGCCATCGCACGCCGCGCGCCGTAGTACTCGAGGAGGCGGCGCCGATCGGCCATGACGCGCTCTTCCTCCCAGTCGCTCCGCACCGCGTCGCCCCACACGAAGTGCGAGACCCAGTGGCGGTGCTCCGCCTGCTCGAACTCCTGGTCGAGCGTCTCGTGCTGATCGCGCCACATCGCGAGCAACGCGGCCGCGAAGTAGATGTTCGGCTCCGCCAGCGCGAGCCGCGGGCCCGCGAACGGAAATCGATCGACCGTTCGCTCTCGATCGACCCAGGCCCCGCCCTCGAGCACGCGCCAGCGCAGCACGCCGCGACGGAGCTGCTCGGCGTACATCTCGCGATGGATCTGCGTCAGGCCGAGCCCCGGTCCGTCGACGTTCTCGGCGTCGGGGAGACAGCGGCTCTGGCGATACACGAGCGCCGCGATCAGGAAGGCATCGACCTCGAATTCCGCCGCGTACTGGAGGATCCAGCCGGCCCAGCGCTCGTCTCGGTCCGGAGGCATGTAGCCGCAGATCTCGTGCAGCGCGCGCGCGAATGCCGCGGGCTCGATCGTCCGCGGCGTCCGGGGCTCGGCGGGCCAGTCGCCCGCGACCACGCGCTCGGTGAGGATGAGGTTCGGCCGCAGCCCCGGTCGGCGCCGGGCGCGCCACGGCCTGCCCGGCGCGATCAGCAGGACCGAGAGCGCGAGCACGAAGATCGCCGTCCACCGCACGGCCTCGACCTTCATTCACGCGGCGCGGCCCCGTCAAGGAAGCAGCGCAGCGCGATCACACCACGAAGGGCACGAGCGCGCGGCGCTCCTTCGGGTAGTCGGGGAACTTCTCGCGGTACCACTGGTGGTGCTTGATCGCGCGGGGCGCGAGGTTCGCGATCGTGTAGAGCGCGAACGCGAGCCCGGGCAGGGACCACGTCGCGATCGCCCAGCCCGTCCACTCGAGGATCTCGCCGAAGTAGTTCGGGCACGAGATCCATCGATAGAGGCCGCCGCGCGGGATCTGGTAGCCGCTCTCGCCCGGCTTGCGCAGGTTCATCAGCACGTAGTCGGCGTGCTGGTTGATCGCGAACCCGACGAAGAAGAGCGCAGCGCCGAGCACGAAGCGCGGATCCGTCAGCCAGCTCGCCGCGTACCCGCCGAATTCCGAGACCCACCGCGCGTTCACGTACGCGTTGAGCGTGTTGAACACCACCGCGGTCGCGACGATCGAGATCGGCGTCGTCTTGCCGCTCGCCTTGATCCGGAACGGGAACACGAAGGTCCGGTTCACGTAGTGGATCTGCCAGAGCGCCATCAGCGCGAGCGGCGCGACCTCCCACGCGTGCTCGCCCGCGAAGTAGATCGCGAGCCAGAGCGCGACCGCCGGCAGCTCCATCGCGATCCATCCCGCGCGCTGCCCGATCTCGGGGCCCCAGCCCTTGCGCGCGTGCCGCCCGTAGGGCGCGGTGACGAAGAAGAGCGACACGAACGTCAGCGCCGCCAGACCGATCTCGGTCCACGTCGCCCAGCGATGGAGCTCGGCCTCGGCCATTGCGCCGCGAGGATAGTCGAACCCAGGACCACGGCGCGCGCTCGCGCGACATTGAATGCCGGACCCTGCTCCGGCAGTCTAGGGTCCGTCACGGTCCGTCACGGAGGCGAAGAACGATGAAGCCCGGGATCTCGCTCGCTCTCGGAGCCGCCCTGATCGCCCTGGCCACGGCCCTGGTCCCGCCGACCGCGCGCACCCAGGACGCGCCCGCGCGCACCGAGGCCGAGCTCCGCCAGCTGCTCGCCGGCGCGTGGTTCCTCACCGGCTCGCCGAGCGCGGGACAGGCGACGATCGACGCCGCGATCGAGCGCGCGGTGAGCGAGATGAACTTCTTCGTGCAAGGCGTCACGCGCTCGCAGCTGCGCGACAAGACGCCGCTCAACCGCCGCATCGACATCGCGTTCGCGCCGAGCGGCGAGATCACCGTCGGCTTCGATCAGCGCTTCACGTACACGACGCGCCCCGGCGTGGCGCAGCCGTTCACGCTGCCCGACGGCGCGCAGGTCGAGGTCACGCAGCACTTCCGCGAGGGGCACCTCGAGCAGTACTTCGGGCACAGCCTCGGCCGCCGCTGGAACGCCTACGCGCTCTCGCCCGACGGCCGCACGATGACGATCACCGCGACCCAGCAGGGCCCGATGATGCCGCAACCCGTGCACTTCACGCTGCACTACCGCCAGCGCGGCAGCGCGGCTCAGTAGCCACGATTGACTCGCCCTCCGCGGCGAGCACTCTCAATAATGGGCAGGCGGCTCCGCGCAGTCGACGCAGTCGTTCGGCTCGAGCGTCTCGCCGTGGGCGCGCTGGCGCAGTCGACCGTAGATCACGCGCAGGAACGACTCGATCGTGCCGTGGTCGTCACGCGCGACGGCGTCGAGGTGGTACTGGTACTCGAGCAGCGTGATCGACGGATCGGCCTCGAGCGGCCGCGCGACGATCGAGCCCTGCATGACGATCAGCGCGTCGGATCCGAACGTCTTCTGCCAGCGCGTCGCGGTCAGCTCGGGCGCGTCGTCGGTGCCCTCGGCGAGGTAGTGCCGCCACGTCTGCTCGAAGTCGAGATCGATGATGTCGTCGACGTGGACCGCGGTGCGATAGCTGTACGCGGGCGCGGGATCCTCGCTCGCCGAGACGTCGTACTCGACGACCCGGAAGCCCGCCGTCGTCGTGGGGTCGCGCGAGGTCTGCGGATCACGGAGCGCGCGCCACACCTCCGAGAGCGGCTGGTGCACGCACGCGCGCGCGTGCACTGCGCGCACGCCCTCGAACCCCGTGCGGTGGAAGGTGATCTGATCCTCGGGGCAGGGATCCCCCTCGGTCGGCTCCGGCATCGGCGCCATGTTCACTTCCCAGGGCTCGGAGCCCGCCGGGAACGCCGTCGCGGTGTTGCCGTAGCAGCCCGCCTGCGCGATCGCGCCCGCGACCACGAGCACGGCCGCGAGCCTCGCGCGCGCGCTCACGCCGACTCTCCCGCGAAGTCCTCGGCCAGGATGCGCTCGATGCAGCGCTCCGAGTTCGCGCTGATCGTCCAGCACGGGTTCGACAGCGGCGTCACCCCGGGGATCAGCGATCCGTCGATCACGTAGAGGCCGTCCTGCCCCATCACGCGCCCGTACAGATCGGTCGACTGCCCCATCACGCACCCGCCCAGCGGATGGAACGTGATCGACAGGTCCGCGCCGAGGAGCGACGCCGTGGCGTCGATGCCGCCGTTCACCATGTTCAGCCGCTCGAGCAGCGCGCTCGCATGACCGCGCGCCTCTGCCGAGTACGACGCGTCCCAGTGCGGGACGATCTTGCCCTGCGCCGCGTCCCACGCGATGCGGCCTCGACCGCTCGGGACACCCTGCCCCGTGCCGATCAGCAGCTGCCGCTCCATGCCGAGCGGCGCCGGCCCGTTCTCCATCGCGATCGGCGCCGACGGATCGAACATCATGATGCACGCCGGGCCCGCCTGGAACGCGCCGGTGTCCACGCCGATGCCCTCGCGCGCCATGATGTGCTGGCCGTTGTTGCCGAACCCCTCGCCGATCGTCTCCGGCAGATCCGCGATCGTGTCCTCGGCGCGCGCGCGCTGGAGCAGGCCCGTCGTGTTCATCGTGCCCGCGCACAGGAACAGTCGCCGGGCCGAGATCACGCGCGACTCGAGCACCGCACCGCTCTCGTCGATCACGTCGAGCTCGACGCGCCAGCGCGCGCCGTCCTTCACGATGCGCTGCGCCCAGTGCAGCGGCCGCACCTCGCACAGGCCGCTCATCTCCGCCATGCCGAGGTAGACGCGATCGAGCGAGCGCTTCGCGCCGCTGTTGAGCCCGAAGATGTAGTGCCCGCGGATCAGCTGCGGCGGCAGCTCGCCCGTCACCTCGAGCGCGGCGCGCTCCCAGTCGAACGCGCAGAGGATCCGCTCGACCGTGATGCCCGCGCGCTCCGCGTGCTCGATGAAGGTGCGCGACGCGACCCACTGCGGCAGATCGAGCAGCGAGTCGGGGATCGCCGAGGGCTGCATCAGCGCCGCGACGCGATCGTAGTAGGGCGTCATGACGTCCGCGCTGACGCCCGCGGGGAACACCGACTCGAACAGCTCGGTCGGCGGCCGCACCATCATGCCGCTGTACACCAGCGATCCGCCGCCGACGCCGGCGGGGCACACGACGTCGATGCCCTCGCCGTAGATGCGCTCGAGCACGCCCGTGTACGGCTGGAACGGCCGACCGGGCGGGATGCCGGGGAGCGGCTGCGTCGTCGAGAGCCACGCCGATCGGTTGTCGTAGCGGTCGTCGATGCCGTCCTCGTTCGTGTAGCCCATGTCGCTGAAGACGTTCTGGCCGGGCGTCTCGATCGTCCAACGACGACCGCGCTCGAGCAGCACCGACGCGTGGCCCGCCTCCGCGAGACGGTGCGCGGTGATCGATCCGCCGAACCCGGATCCGATGATCAGGTTCTCGACCTCTTCGACGTCGGCGCCGGGCGTGCCGCAGCCCCCGAGGGCGGTCGACGCAGCGCCGGCGGCGGCGAGCTTGACGAAGGTGCGGCGGGAGAGCGGAAGAAAAATTCTGCGGGTCATGGGTACGACGCCCGCAGCGTGGAACGTAGGTGCTCTCGACGTCAATTCGTGACGTCAGCGGAATCGCTTGCGATCGCAAGCATTTGGGCGCCGCGCGCGCGACCGCGGCGGCCGGCTGACGTGACCCCGGGTTCAGCCCTATGCTCCGCGGATGGGGAAGGTCCGCACGTTTCCGTCGCTCCGCGTGCTCGAGGATCGGCTCGAGGCCGAGGGCGCGTTCGCCGAGGCCCAAGCGGAGTATCTCGACCCCGATCCCGCGATCGTGCGCGAGCTCGACGCGCTGCTCGAGCAGAAGAAGATCGGCGTGGTCGCGCACTTCTACATGGACCCGCAGCTGCAAGGCGTGCTCGCGTCCTGCAGCTGGCCGCACGTCGGCATCAGCGACTCGCTGATCATGGCGGATCGCGCGGTCGCGTTCGCGCAGGCGGGATGTCGATCGATCGTCGTGCTCGGCGTCGACTTCATGAGTGAGAACGCGCGCGCGATGCTCGACAAGGCGGGCTTCGAGCACGTCCCGGTCTACCGCGTCGCCGCCGAGCCGATCGGCTGCTCGCTCGCCGCCGCGGCGGACACGCTGACGTACCAGGCGTGGCTCTCGAGGGCCGCGCGCACGCCGCGCTCGCTGCACGTCGTCTACATCAACACGAGCCTGATGACGAAGGCGCGCTCGCACGGGATCGTGCCGACGATCACGTGCACGTCGTCGAACGTCGTCGCGACGATCCTGACGGCGTTCGCCGAGATCCCGGACGCACACGTGTGGTTCGGCCCCGACACGTACATGGGGCGCAACCTCGGGCGGCTCTTCGAGGCGCTCGAGGGCATGGACGACGCCGCGATCGCGAAGCTGCACCCCGCGCACTCGCGCGAGACCATCGCCTCGCTCCGCCAGCGCTTCGCGTGGTTCGAGCAGGGGCACTGCGTGGTGCACCACATGTTCGGCGCCGACGTCGTGCGGCGCGTGCGCGAGGAGGAGCAGGACGCGTTCGTGACCGCGCACCTCGAGGTGCCGGGCGAGATGTTCGAGCTCGCGATGGAGGCGCGCGATCAGGATCGCGGCGTCGTCGGATCGACGTCCGACATCCTCGGGTTCATCTCGCGCAAGGTGCGCGACGCCGCGCTCGGCGGAGGGAACACCTCGCTGCGCTTCGTGCTCGGCACCGAGGCGGGGATGATCACGTCGATCGTGCGCGACGTGCAGAAGACGCTGCGCGCGCATGCCGGCTCGGGCGTCGCGGTGGAGATCGTGTTCCCGGTCGCGAGCGAGGCGATCGCGGAGACGACCGACGTCGAGCTCGGGGTGGTGCCGGGCGCGGCGGGCGGCGAGGGATGCTCGACCGCCGGGGGCTGCGCCACGTGCCCGTACATGAAGATGAACTCGCTCGACGCGCTCGTCGATCTCGTGCGGCAGGTCGACGTCCTCGATGACGACGCGCTCGCGTGCTTCCACCCGCGCACGTACGTCGAGCGCGTCGAGGGTCGGAGCGCGGCCGACGTCGGCAGCGTGCCGATCCTCCACATGCGCCACTTCTCGCGGACCGCGCACCTGCCGCCCGAGCTCGTGGCCGACGTGAAGACGCGGCACGAGCAGCGCGCGCGCCGTGCCCCTTCGCCCTCCGGCGCTGGCGGTTGACCGAGGCAGGCGTGGAGGTTAGGTCGCCGCCGGCGATGCATCCGCTCGACCTCCATCGCGTGCGCGAGGCGCTGCGCGACGCGCCCCACGAGATCCGCGGCAGCGAGCAGACGCGACACGCCGCGGTGTCGGCGATCCTCCGCCCGGGATCGCCCGCGGGCGGGCCCGAGGTGCTGCTGATCCGTCGCGCGGAGCGGCCGTCGGATCCGTGGTCGGGGCACATGGCGTTCCCCGGCGGGCGCCGCGAGCCGGACGATCGCGATCTGCGCGAGACCGCGGTGCGCGAGACGCGCGAGGAGATCGGGCTCGACCTCGACGTGCACGGCGAGCTGCTCGGTCGGCTCGACGACGCGATCCCCGGCAGCGCGGGCGGCATCGTGACAGGGCTGATCGTGCAGCCGTACGTGTGGGAGGTGCGCGAGGTGCCGGGGCTCGTGCCCAACGGCGTCGAGGTCGACGAGCTGCACTGGGCACCGCTCGTCCCGATGCTGCGCGGCGAGCGCGACACCGAGCACGAGTACCTCTGGAAGGGGCAGCCGCTGCGCTTCCCCGCGTTCCGGGTCGGCGAAGGGGATGCGGCGCGCGTCGTGTGGGGGATGACGCATCGGATGCTGCAGACGCTCTTCGCGCGGCTGCGCGGCGTGATCGGATAGACTGCCCGCGTGATGATGGACGAGTCGCGCTACCTCGACCTCGCGCACGGGGCGTTCCGCCGGATCGTGGACGCGTTCGACGACGTCGACATCGATCAGGCCGACGTCGAGAGCGCGGGGGACGTCGTCACGATCAGCTGGAGCGACGGCTCGCGCTGCGTCGTCAACACGCAGCGCCCGGTGCGGCAGGTGTGGCTCGCGGGCGGCGATCGCGCGTGGCACTTCGGCTGGGACGAGGGGAGCGGGAGCTGGCGCGACGACAAGGGCAGCGGCGACGAGCTCGAGGGCGCGATCGAGTCGATCGCGCGACGTCACGGCGTCGAGATCTCGATCGCACGCGCGGCTCGTTGAAGAGCGGGCGTCGACGAGGTCGGAGGGGCGGGCGCGATGACGGACGGCGTGGTGCACGAGATCGTCGACGGGAAGGGACCGCTGGTGCGGCGCCGCATCGTCGCGTGGCGGCGGCTCGAGCCCGGCGACGTGCGCACGCCCGGATCGATCGACGTCCCCGAGAGCCCCTTCCTCGAGGCGAAGCTGTTCGAGATCGGTGTGCCCGCGGAGGTGCACGCCGAGATGAAGCGGCTCGCCGCGGCGAAGACGAAGGCGACCGCGATCCCGAGCTCGCCGCTGACCGAGTACGAGCCGGCGGGCATCCTGATCTCGGCCGCCGGCGGCATCGCGGTCGGCGTGTGGCTCGAGTACCTGCGACCCGAGACCTGGTTCAACTACGCGGCGATGGTGCTGGGCGCGATCGGCGTGGTGCTCGCGGTCGTCGCCAAGCAGCGGCGGCGCGCGGCGGAGGCCGAGGCGGACGCGCGCTGGTCGGCGATGCCGGAGAAGAAGGAGTACGAGTCGCTCGCGCGTGAGGTCGCGCAGGGCTGGGTGCGGTTCACGCAGACGGTCAAGAAGGACGCCGGGTTCCACGTCGAGATCCGCGTGGCCGAGGGCTCGAGTGATCCGCTGCGTCTCGCGTCGATCGATCCGAGGCCGATGGTGGCCGCGCGCGGCTTCGATCCCGAGGACTGGATGCCGACCGAGGGCGGCGGCGTGCGCTACGAGGCGCTGCACACCGCCGGAGAGATCGCGACGAGGCTCCTGCCGGGCACGACCGAGGCCGGCGAGCTGGCCGCGCCCGAGCCCGAGACCAAGAGCGCGCCGTCGGACGCAGCGCCCGAGCCGAGCGCCGACACGACGCCCGCGCCGAAGGCGGATGCCGCGACGTCGCCCGACGCCGAGACGCCCTCGACCGACCTCCCCTGATCAGCCCCAGCCGCGCAGCCGGTTCTCCTGCGTCTGGTAGAGGCGGATCGCGTCGCGCACCACGCGCACCGCCTCCTCGGCGCCGAGCATCTCGTCGACCTTCACCTGCTTGGACTCGAGCGTCTTGTAGTCCTCGAAGAAGCGTCGGATCTCGCTCGACGTGTGCCGCGGCAGCTGGCTGAGGTCCTGGTAGTCGCAGAAGGCGGGGTCGTGCACGTGCACGGCGATGACCTTGTCGTCCTCCTTGCCCTCGTCGAGCATGCGCATGACGCCGATCGCGCGCGCACGCAGGATCGACAGCGGCACGACCTCCTCGTTGCCGAGCACGAGCACGTCGAGCGGATCGCCGTCGTCGCAGTACGTGCGCGGCAAGAAGCCGTAGTTCGCCGGATAGTGGACCGCGCTGTAGAGCACGCGATCGACGCGCAGCATGCCCGACGGCTTGTCGAGCTCGTACTTCACCTTCGAGTTCTTGGGGATCTCGATGACGACGTTGAAGCCGCGCTCGAGCTCGTGATCGGGATTGGGGAGATCGTGCCAGGCGTGGACCATTGCCCGCGACCATAGCGCCGCGAGGACGCGCGCACGAGACGGCAGGCTACCGGCGTCGGGACTTCCGCGCCGCGGCCGAGCGCGGCGCGCGCTTCTTCGCGGCCGCGGGCGTCGCCGCGTCGGAACCGCTGCAGAGGTGGCCCATCCGCGCGATCATCCAGCGCGACGCGGGCCCGAGCGACACGTCGGGACGGTGCACCACCGCGAGCGCGAGCAGCGGCTCGTCGTCGCCCCACGCCTCGGGCCGGATGCGCACGAGCCGCCCGCGCGAGAGATCGTCGCGCACCACGTGCTCGGGCAGCCGACCCCACCCGAGCCCGGCGCGCAGGAGCACGTGCTTGGTGTGCAGATCGGCGACGCGCCACGTCTGCGTCGAGAGCACGCCTCGATCGGGCACGCCCTCGCGCGCGCGCTCGCTGGTGACGATCTGGACGTGATCCGCGAGCTCTCGGGTCGGGATGCGGCGCTCGCCGCCCGCGAGAGGATGCGAGCGCGCGACCACCGGCACCATGCGCACCGTCGTGAGGTGATGACGCTCGAGCGTCGGTGTCGGCGCATCGGGTCCGACCACACCGATCTGACAGGTTCCGTCGATCACCAGCGCACTGACCGCCGAGAGCGTCTCGGTGTGGATGCGCAGCGGCACGGTCGGATAGGTCGCCGCGAATTCGCGGCACGACTCGGCGAGCGCCTCGGGCGGGAAGATCGCCTCGACCGCCAGCGCGACCGAGGGCTCGAGCCCACCGATCAAGCCCTGCGCGAGGTCGCGTAGATCGTCGGTGCTCGCGAGCACCCGCCGCGCCTGCGCGAGCACGAGCCGTCCTCGCTCGGTCAGCGTCGGCACGCGCGACGAGCGATCGAAGAGCTCGAGCCCGAGCTGCCCCTCGAGGCTGGCGATCGAATGGCTGATCGCCGACTGCACGCGCCGCAGCCGCCGCGCCGCCGCCGAGAAGCTGCCCTCGTCGGCGATCGTCGCGAGCGCGCGGAGCTGATCGAGCGTGACTCCGTCGAGCATCCATAATCCATGACATGAATCGATGGATCGCATCCACCTTTTGTCGGTTCCATCGATGGGTCGGCAGACGTAGAGTGAGAAGAGCCGAGCAATGGAGTGACGAACGTGATCACACATCGACGCGCCGAGAGCCGCTTCCACACCCAGATCGACTGGCTCGACAGCCACCACACGTTCTCGTTCGGTCATCACCACGATCCGGAGCGAGAGGGCTTCGGCGCGCTGCGCGTGATCAACGACGATCGCGTGACGCCCGGCGCCGGGTTCGGCACGCACGGCCACCGCGACATGGAGATCATCTCCTACGTGGTCGAGGGCGCGCTCGCGCACCGCGACAGCATGGGAACCGGATCGACGATCCGCCCGGGCGACGTGCAGCGCATGAGCGCGGGCACCGGCGTGATGCACAGCGAGCAGAACCCGCAGAAGGACGCGGGCACGCGCTTCCTGCAGATCTGGATCATCCCCGAGGCGCGCGGCATCGCGCCCTCCTACGAGCAGAAGCACTGGGACGAGACCGAGCGCCGCGGGCGCCTCCGGCTGGTCGCCTCGCGCGACGGACGCGACGGCTCGGTGACGGTGCACCAGGACGTCGCGATGTACGCCGGGCTGCTCGCGCCCGGCGAGCGCGCCGAGGTCTCGCTCGCGCCCGGACGGTCGGGCTGGGTGCAGGTCGTGCGCGGCGCCCTGACGCTGGACGGGACCGTGATGCGAGAGGGCGACGGCGCCTCGCTCGAGGACGAGCCGCGCATCGCGCTCGAGGCGATCGAGGACGCCGAGGTGCTCGTCTTCGATCTCGCGTGACGCCGCGCGGGCGCGGCCGAGCCGTTCGATGACGGGCCTTGCGTCGACCCTTCACGAGCTCTGACGTACGCTCCGCGCGTGAGCGAGCGGGCGCAGGAGACCGACCCACGAGAGGACGCCCCTGCGTCGCTCGCCGAGTCCACCGACGACGCGAGGCCGCCCTTCGAGGTGCGGGTCGAGCCGGAGACCAAGACACCGCAGCAGCGAGTGAAGATCGCGGCGCTGCTCTGCGCAGCGGCCGCGCTGGCGATCTACCAGCCGTGGAGCTTCGGCGTCGCGCTCGCGCTGCCGTGCTTCTTCGCGTGGCTCGGCTACCGCGTGACGGTGCAGGCGCAGCGTCCCTACACGCTGCGCGTGACCGACGCGGGCCTCGAGATCCTGACGGCGGGATGTGCGGACGTCGTCGACTGGTCGCACGTCGAGTCGGTGATGTCGGGCCCTGGTGATTTCACGACGCTGCACTTCGCGGGCGGAGGCGTCGTGCAGCTCCCGGCGCGTGCGGTGTCGGATCGCACCGCGCTGCTGCGCGCGCTTCCGGACTCGGTGCGGCGTGACCTGCCCCCACCGGAGCCGACGAGCGCCGAGCAGAAGAAGCAGAGCACGAAGACGGTGCTCCTCTGGGTCGTGCTCGTCGTGATGCTCTACGCCGTCTACCAGGTCATGCGGAGCGCGCCGTGAGGGGCGGCGCGTTCCGCCGCGATGCGCGCGTGGAGCTCGAGGCCGAGGTCCTCGCGATCCCGCAGGCCATCCGCGAGATCCGGCGCGCGCGGGCGCCCTCGATCGAGCTGCCCGCCTACTTCGCGCTCCTCGCGGCGGCGACGCTCTACGCGGCGGTGACGACCCGCATCCTCCTCGCGTACGTGGCGGTCGCGCTGCTCGCGGTGATCGCGATGCTCGCCTTCCGCGCATTCCACGCAGGCCACGCGCGGATCCGCGCGGCCGCGCAGAGCTCGCGACGCTGTCAGCTCCGCGACGACGGGATCGTGCTCGAGAGCGATCGCGGCCGTGCCTTCTGGGACTGGACCGCGGTGATCGGGCTGCGCGAGACGAAGCGCGCGCTGCTCGTCGACCTCGCGGGCGACCAGACGCTCGTGCTCTCGCGAGAGGGGCCCGATGCGGATCGCGTCCGCGCGTGGCTCGCGGCGCGGTTCCGCGGGACACCGCGCGCGCCGAAGGAGCGGCTGCTCCTGCTCAATGCGCTGCTCTACGGACTGATCGTGCTCGCCGTCCTGCGGATCCTGCCGGGGTTCGTGCCGCTGCCGTGATCGTCGAAGCGCGCGACCGGCGCGCGGCGCGCGAGGTCGTCACTCGAGCGGCAGGCCGAGCACGATGCCGGCGCCGTCGGGTCCCGCCCACGGCGCCAGCTCGAGATCGAGCGGGCCGTCGAGCGCGACGGTCTCCTCACCGATCAGACCACCGAGCGCGAGCACCAGCGCCCCGCTGAGCTGGAGCGCGGTCGTCAGGATGTCGAGCGCCAGCCAGGCGAGACCGAGGTTCGCGCACCCGACGCCGCGGCCGAGGCCCGCGAACGCGCCGGCGAACGGCGCGAAGTGATCGGCGGCGTACCCCTCGCGGCAGTCGGCGGCGCCCGCACGCGTCCGGTGCACCTCGGCGCCGGTCGCGATCGAGCCGCCGTATCCGAGCGACGAGAGGATCGAGCCGATCGTGAGC
>JALYRN010000066.1 GCA_030855295.1 Myxococcota bacterium
CTTCGCGTCCGAGGCTGCGCTCAACATCCGAGCACCGCTCCGAAGGAGCCCGCCTTGTTGCAGAACGCCTCGCGCACGAGGCTCTGGAGCGTGTGCTCGCGCTCGTTGCAGACCACGGTGTACCCGCACGTCGCCTCGCGGGAGCCGCCCCCGACCCAGTCGGGGAGCTGCACCGGCTCGGAGCCGCGCGCGGTCGTCGAGCTCCCGAGGATCGCCTCCATGATCCGGCGGCTCGCGGACATCGGCATCTCACGGTCGAGCTCCGCGACGCCGTCGCGCACGTCGCCAGTGTGGTCCTCGACGGCGGGGGAAGAGCCGCGCGACTCGGCGCCGCCGGTGCCGCGGATCACGCCCGCACACCCGTCCGGCACCTGATCGCAGCCGCCGTTCGAGTACGCCCACGCGCAGCGCCGGGCCTCCGTCGCGGCGTTCATGCGAGCGAGGTAGTACTCGTGGAAGAACCCGATGCCGACGAAGAGCGAGATGAAGACAGGCATCATGATGATCACCTCGGTGTAGGCAGCACCGCGCGTGTCGTGCAGCAGCGAGCGCGTCTGTTCTCGATTGGGTTGCATCGCTGACTCCGTATCTTCGGCCCGTGACATCCGTGCTTCAGTGAACGACCGAGTTGCGCAGGAACCCGACGACGCCCGAGGTCTGGGCGCACGTGCCGCTACCGGCGTTGCCCGCGCCGCGGCACGACTCCGAGCCGTCGTCTCCGATCGGCACGACGAATCGCCTCATCCGCGCGCGCCATCGCATGTTCCACAGCCAGTCCTCGCGATCGCGCAGATCCGTCGACGGATAGAAGAACTCCGCCTGGGCGACCGAGTACTCGCCGAGCCGGCGGATCACCGAGAGCATCGAGCCCTCGTCGGCCGCGACGTCATGCCCCCAGTTCGCGAGCTCGACGCCGCGCTCCGCCTGCTCGCCGGGGGGATGACCGAGCACGATCATGCGGACCTGGAAGGGGTCCTCTCCGAGCTCGATCGGATCGCCGTCGGACTCTTGCGCGCGCATCCGCTGCGGCGTCATGTCGCTCGTGTCCGAAGGAGTGTCGCGCTCGCCGTCGACCGGCGCGCTCTCGCTACGGCTCTCGTGGCACGCGAAGAGCCGCCGGATCATCGTCCACTCCTCGGACACCGCGGCCGCCCGTCCGATCGGGAGCTCCGCCGGCGGGAACACGCTGCTCGGCCACTCGGGGCTCTCGCGCCCGCACAGATCCTGGAGGTCCCGCGTGTTCCAGCCCTGCGCGCCCACGCTGCCCGGACCGAACGGCGCGCACGGGCTCATCGGGCTCTCGCGGCGCCGCGCGCTGACGAGCTCGTCCTGCTGTGCGGGATCGTCCGCGCTCGACAGCGCGTCGCCGGTGTGACGGATGCGGTACTGCGGCGGCTCGTCGGTGCCGACGCGCTCGCGCCAGAACCATCGGCGCATGCGCGCCTCCTGATAGACGTAGTCGAAGCGGCGGCCCGCGCCGGGCGCGCAGACGACGCGCGCCTGTGCCGTGCGCTGCGCACAGAGCGGCTCGTCGGTGCCGTCGCTGCGCTGAGGGCAGTCGTAGGGCCGGGCGCTCTCCGACGGATGCGACGTCTGCTGATCGAGCTCGGCCTGGTTGCAGTCGGCTTCGGTCCGGTCGTCGCGCTGGCAGCGCTCGATCGCGGGTGAGGTCGTCTCGGGTATGGCGACGTCGAGCTCGAACGAGAAGTCGGGGCTGCCCTGCCCGCTGCAGAACCAGCTCATGAACGTCGAGACGAGCCCGGCGGTGCGCCGCGAGACCCAGCCACCGATGCGTGGATGGATCTGGGTGAACGGCAGAGCGACCACGTCGCCGACGACGGCGCCGGCGCGATGGCACAGCACCTCGTACTCGCCGTCCTCGGTCGGGAGCGTCCGTCCGATCCCGATCGGCCAGGTGAAGCCGAAGCGCGGCGCCGGCGCGAACGCGTCGTCCATCACGACGTCGTACGCGCGCACCGTCGCCGACGGCGGCATCGCGACGCGCACCACGCCGGCGGTGCGATGTCCGACCCGGAGCAGGTTGAAGACCACCGGCTTGAGCTGATCGTGCACGCGACCGACCGCGTTCTGCGCGTTCTGGAGCGGCGGGATCGCGGCGAGGGTCGCGCCGAAGGTCACGAACGCGAGCGCGCCGCACACCACGATCGCCGCGATGATCAGGGTCTGGATCAGCTTGAGCGCGACCAGCACCGCGAGCAGCGCCGCCATGATCAGGTTGATCAGCACGAGGATGTTCATCCCGCGCGCGTGCACGACGGCCGCCGAGAACGCGCCGGCGTCCGACGCGTCCTGCATCGTCTCCCGGTAGACGATCGCCTCGCCGATGCCGATCAGGTAGTAGAGGAAGCCCGACACCATCACGGCGAAGAAGAGACCGATCACGACCATCGCACCGGAGTCGTCGCGGGCGATCGAGCGCTCGGAAGTCATCGGCTCACCTCGCTCTGATAGGGGTACGGCGCCGACTGGAGCGGCAGGCTCGCCTCCGCGGTCAGCATGCGGAATCGGGTACCGGTCGCGACCGTCGCCCAGAGCAGCCCGGCGAGCTCGGCCTGCTCGAGATCCTCGAGCGGTCCTCGCGCGCGCTGGAGCCGGGCGCGCTGGTCCTGCACGCGCCGCTCCGCCGCCAGGATCGCGCGCAGATCCTCGACGCTGCTGTGACCCTGCCGGATGCGGTCGATCAGCGCGCGGCCGCTCGTGATCGGAGCGCCGGTCCGCAGCTCGAGGTAGCTGTCGCAGAGCAGCCGTGACGCGAGCGGCACGAGGCACGGATAGGCGTGCGTGACGCGCACCCGGACGTCGTCGCCCTCGGCGTACTGCACCGGCCCGCGACCCTCACCGAACACGACGCCCGTCGAGCCGAGCACATACAGCAGCCCGAACGCGGCGCGGCCGAGCTCGTTCGTGCCGACCGCGCGCTGGATCGTGCGGCGTCCGTCGGACGACACGAGCTGCTGGCGGCCCGGCGCGATCGCGAGCAGCGGCACGTACGCCGCCATGCGGATGTCGCGGCTGCGCGCATCGCCGCGGCGCGGCACCGAGGCGGCGCCGATCGAGGCGAGGAAGCCCGACGAGCCGCCGGCGCTGCCATTGATCGGATCGAGGCTGCGGCGCGGTGTTCCTCCGTAGCGCGCGGGGTCGTCGTCGATGACGACCACCGCCGAGCGCACCGCCGCGTTCGCCGCGTGCCGGACCGCGAGGTGCGCCTGTCCGAGGAGCGCGAGCTGCGTGAGCCCGAGCACCAGCACGAACAGAGGCATGAACGCGATCAGGAATTCGACGTAGGCGACGCCGCACTGATCTCGGAGCAGGACGCGCATGGCTCAGCTCCAGAAGAGGAGAAGCGAGAGGTCTCGCGACAGGACGCAGAACACCGTCCCGGCGAGCGCGGGCACACCGAGGCGAACGGTGTCGGCGAGGTCCGGGTCGAGCTCGCGCTCGGTCTCCGGGGCACGGCGGAGCGTGGCGACCGCCACCTTCGCGGTGCGTCCCAGCATCGACGTCAGCCGACCGTGGAACGCCATGCGGCACATCACGTAGAGCGCCGCGACGAGGAAGGTCGCGAGCTGCACCTCCATCCCGAGGCGCATCCCACCGAGCGCGCCGGCGGCGGCGAGCAGCTTCACGTCGCCGCCGCCCATCGCACCGCGGCGGAACAGCAGATACGGAACGATCGCGCACGCGCAGGCGGCAGCGAAGGAGACGATCAGCCCGGACGCGCCCTCGAGCGCGGCGTGCAGCACGAGCCCGAGCGCGAGCCCGGGCAGCGTGATCCAGTTCGGGATGCGTCCTGTGCGCGCGTCGGTGATCGCCGCCAGAGCGACGATCGCGACGAGCGCACCGCGCGCGAGCCAGAGAGTCTCCATCGCTGCCTCCGTCGTGTCTCGAGATCAGGGCGCGCGGGTGCTGGCCGCGGTCTCCATGCGGGTGCCCTGACCGGTGATCGCGGTGTCGATGCTCCCGCCGAACGCCGACCACGCCCCGATGCCGGCGATCACGATCAGCCCGACCATCAGGATGTACTCGGTGAAGCTCGCGCCGACGGTGTCGCGGAGCAGCGAGCGCTTCTTCGCGGTGGTGTTGCTCTTGTTCGGATTCCGGTTCTTCACGTGATCTCTCCTTGATTGACTCGACTCGAACGACTCACCGCCCTTCCGATCAGGGGATCGGAAGGACGAGGAACGCCTGCGCGAAGCGGAACGCGTGGACGAGCGGCACGCCGATCGCGGCGGCGGCCAGCGCCACCACGATCCCGACGGTCGCAGTGAGCACGATGTACTCGGTCATCACCGCGCCGCGCGCGTCGCGCGCCAGCGACCGACTCGCCTCCGCCCGACCGCTCGCCTTCGCCGTTCGCTGCATCGCGAGCCCCTCCTGAGCAGCGCGCGTGCCACGGCGAAACCAGGGTCTGCGCTGGATTTCTATGCCCCCAGCGAGACCCGAGCGTGCGCGCCCGCGGGCACGCACGCGTGCGTGCACACCGGGTCCGCTCGAGCGCGTCGTCTGCTACGCCGGGTCGCTCGCGTACACGCGGAAGCGAGCCGCGGTTTCGCGCCGGAGGCGCTCGAGGATCGGCGCGCTCGTGGCTTCGCGCGCCTTCGTCGTGACCCGCATCCGCGCATCGCCGGCAGCACGACCGCGCTACGCGCCGATCGCGCGATCGACGATCGCGCCGCCGTCATCCGCGACTCGACGATCTCGTCGAGCGCGTGCCGTCGCGCGCCGACGTCCTCGGCCGACCAGACCATCGAAGCCCGATGCTATGGCGATCGCGGCGGCAGGCCCCCACCCGCCGACGCCCACGGGCGAACGCCGCCGGCGCTTCACGATTCTTCACGCGATCGTCGTCGGCCTTCACGCACCCCGCGCGCCACGGCCGATCATCCTGCGCCATGAGCAATCTCCGGACGAAGCGGCGGTGGTCGATCGCCAGTGCGGTCGGGTGTCTCGCCGTGCTCGCGGCGCTGCTGGTGGATCGATCGCTGCTCACACCCGAGCGAGTCGCCGCCGCGCTGATGGTCCCGGGCCGAGGCGTGATCCCGGCAGGCGAGCCTGCACCGGACACGTTCGGGTTGCCCGCGGTGCCGTTCACGGTGCGGACCACCGACAACGTGGATCTCGCGGGGTGGTACGTCCCGGCTGCAGATCCCGCGCGACTGACGGTGGTCGTCTGCCACGGTGTCGGCAGCAATCACTGGGGCGCGATCGGCCTCGCGCAGACGCTTCACGACGCAGGAGACCTCGACGTCGTGCTGTTCGACTTCCGCGCGCACGGCGTGAGTGGCGGCGAGCTCTACACGTATGGCGCGCACGAACGGCGGGACGTCAGCGCAATCGTGGCATGGGCTCGGGAGCGCACCGCTGGACGGCCGCTGGCGTTGGTCGGTTGGTCGGCAGGAGCGGCGACGGCGCTGCTGTACGCGGCCGACGACCCCAGCGTCGACCGTGTGGTCGCGATCAATTCATTCGCCGACATGACGGAGATGGCGAGTCGGCGGCGTCCCTTCTTCGTGCGCGCGTCGGTGTACGCGGACGCGCTCCGAGTCGCGCAGGAGCGCGCTCGGTTCCGAATGAGCGACGTGAGCCCGCTCAGGGCAGCGAGCCGCATTCACGTGCCCGTCTTCCTGATCGTCGGCGAGGACGACGACACGGTGCCGCCGGCGCACACGCACCGCCTGGCTGCTGCGCTCGGCGGGCGTGCTCGCCTGTGGGCGCTGCCGGGGATCGGGCACGACGACTGGTGGCGTCCCAGCGACTTCGGCCCGCGAGTCGTCTCGTTCCTGCGCGAGCCGCTGTGACCGAACGCGCGGGACGGCCGAGACAGAGAAGGCGCGTGCAACCGGATCTCGTCCCGCCGTCCGCCGACCGGCGGGAGGGCGATCGTCGCTCGCACCGCACGAGCGAGCGACGCGGCGGTGACGCGCGCAGAGCTTGGCGCGCATCGCCGCCGCATGACAGTCTCGCGGCCCTCCATGGCATCCGAGCTACAGCCGATCGGCTTCCTCTCGACCTCGGGCGGGCATCCGCCCGTCTACGATCCGCGCGAGCTCGAGGCCGCGATCCACCGCGTTCGCGACGTCGTGCACGTCGTGCGCGACGCGCGCACCGGCGCGCTCGGCCTCGCGTTCGGAGGCCAGCCCAGCGGCGCGGCGAACGGGCAGCCTGGCGAGACGCTGATGGCGACGCTGCCCGCGCTCTATCCCGAGTGGCTCGGCGATCGCTCGTTCCAGGAGGTGCACGGCGTGCGCTTCCCGTACGTCACCGGCGCGATGGCGAACGGCATCGCGACGACGCGCCTCGTGATCGCGATGGCGCGCGCGCGCATGCTCGGCTTCTTCGGCGCCGCGGGGCTCGCGAAGCCGCGCGTCGAGGCCGCGGTCGACGAGCTGGTGCGCGAGCTCGGAGATCATCCCGAGCTCGCGTGGGGCGTGAACCTCATCCACTCGCCGCAGGAGCCCGAGCTCGAGGCCGCGGTGGCCGACATGCTGATCGCGCGCGGCGTGCGCCGCGTCGAGGCCTCGGCGTTCATGGCGCTGACGCCCTCGATCGTGCGCTACGCGTGCAAGGGCCTGACGCAGTCGCCCGACGGAACCATCCATCGCCGCCACCACGTGTTCGCGAAGATCTCGCGCCCCGAGGTCGCGCGTCCGTTCTTGCTGCCGGCTCCGCAGCCGATGCTCGACGCGCTGGTCGCCAAGGGCCTGCTGAGCGCCGACGAGGCGCGGCTCGCGCGGCACGTGCCGGTCGCCGAGGACATCACGGTCGAGTCCGACAGCGGCGGCCACACCGACAATCGCCCGCTCGGCGCGGTGTTCCCGATCATCCTCGCGCTGCGCGACGAGATCGCGGCGCAGCAGGGCTACGCGCGGCCGATCCGCGTCGGCGCGGCGGGCGGCATCGGCACGCCCAGCTCGGTCGCGGCGGCGTTCCAGCTCGGCGCCGCCTACGTGCTCACCGGCTCGGTCAACCAGGGCGCGATCGAGAGCGGGCTGAGCGAGACCGGCCGCGCGCTGCTCGCGCAGGCGGGGCTCGCCGACGTGATCATGGCGCCCGCCGCCGACATGTTCGAGATGGGCGTGAAGGTGCAGGTCCTGCGTCGCGGCACGATGTTCGGCACGCGCGCCCTGCGCCTGCACGAGCTCTACACCAGCCACGACTCGTTCGAGTCGATGTCGCCCGCCGTGCGCGCGAAGCTCGAGAAGGACGTGCTCAGCGCCAACGTCGACGAGGTCTGGGCCGCCACGCAGGCGTTCTGGCGCGAGCGCGATCCGCGCGAGATCGAGAAGGCGAGCGCCAACCCCAAGCACAAGATGGCGCTCTGCTTCCGCTGGTACCTCGGCCTGTCGAGCCGCTGGGCGATCGTCGGCGAGCCGGCGCGCAAGCTCGACTACCAGATCTGGTGCGGCCCCGCGATGGGCGCGTTCAACGACTGGGTGAAGGGCTCCTTCCTCGAGCCCGTCGAGAACCGCACCGCCGTCCAGATCGCGCTCAACCTCCTCGAGGGCGCCGCCGTGATCACGCGCGCCCAGCAGCTGCGCACCTACGGCGTCCCGGTCCCGAGCACCGCCTTCCGCTTCGCGCCCCGCCCGCTCGAGTAGCGAGCCGCTCTCGCGCACCGTCGTTCACCGGCCTGGGCGGACTCGGACGCGGCCTGGCTCGACCGTCACGATCGCGCCCACCGCGAGCTCGCCAGCATGACGCTCGAGCGCGGCCGTTGCCGCCGGGCCTTGTTGGCGCGCGGCATGATCGACCAAGCGCACGATCCCCGAATGGGGCAAGCCGCGCAGCACCGCGAGCAGTCCGAGCAAGCGTCCAACAGAACCTTCACGTTCCCGTGGCGAGGCGAGGCTCGACTCGCTCGTTCCCCACGACGCGCTGGGCGTAGGCGAGGCACGCGCAGATGTCGTCGCGCTCGAGCCAGGGATATCCCTCGACGATGGTTTCGATCGAGTCGCCCGCGGCCAGCATCCCGAGGACGTGCTCGACGGCGAGGCGCCGACCCCGGACGATGGGCTTGCCCCCGAAGATCTTCGGGTCCGCAGTGATGCGGGAGAGGAGCTCGGATTCGTCGGACATTTCGATGTTCAGGCTAGCACGCGCGCCCATGCGCGACGTCGCAGCGACCGAGCGCGCCGCCGTGCGGTGTCAGGTGCCCGCGTCGTCTTCGCACGAGCCGCCGTCCGGTCCCTCGCGGATGCCGCACGTCAACCACAGCGTTGCGGCATCGATCGGCTCGGGCTCGCCGACGAATCGAATCCATGCGCTCTCGCGGGGGCATCGATCGGCGACGAGGCTCTCCGCGGGCGCGCCGGCGACTCGCTCGAGCGTCCATCCCGGACCTTCTCCCCCCGGCGCGATGTACATGAGCTCGCAGCGCTCGCGCAGCGTCCCTCGATGCATCTGCGTGCCGGCGGCACGTCGGCCCGGCAGGTCGGCGCAGTGGAACGCGCTCTCCGGCGGCAGCAGCTCGTGCAGCACGCACTCTTCGACCCTCTCCGGCGCAGCGATGCAGGGCGCGAACCCGGCGGTCGCCTCGATGATCTGCCGGGTCACCGCGTCGAATGCCGGCGAGAGGTCCGCCTGGCAGATCGACTGCACCGTCGTGCGCGCGCCGAGCTGCTCGAGCGCGCGCGCGGTCTCCACGATCCTCCGCGGCGGCGTCGCGTTCCCGACGTCGGGCGTCGAGCACGAGGGGCGGACGCGCGGGGGATCTCGGTCCTCGATCACGATCTGCATCGCGGGATGCGCGAGCACCGCGTCGTAGTCGGGCGGCGCGCCTTCCAACGCGACCGCGTCGGGAGGAGCTCCGACGATGGCGGCGAACACGAGGTTCCGTCGCACCGAGAGGAGCCCGCTCGGTGACGCCGAGTAGCGCTCGATCGCATGGAGCGCATCCGGGAAGACCGCGCAGCGCGTCGCGAGCGTCGCGCCGCCGTAGCGCACGCTCGCAGGATCGAGAATCTCGGGATCGGCCACGGAGCAGTCGTCCTCGTCGGTGACGACGATCACGGCGAGCGCCGAGCCCGAGCGCACGAGCCCGGCGTTCGCGCCGGTGGCGTGGCCGACGGTGTCGTCGAAGAAGCGAGGTGCGACGTAGCCCGGCGCGGTCCAGATCGTCGGTGCATCCGGCGAGAGCGCCTTCAGCGCGGACTCGAGCGGCTGCTCCCATCCGCAGCCGCTCGCGCCGACCGCGACCGCGCAGGACAGCTGCGCGATGACATCGGCGGGATCCTCGCCGCGCTCCAGCGCCATCAGCGGCGGGAAGGCCGCGCAAGCGGACGCGTCCGCCGGCTCGCGGAGCACGCCGTCATCGCCGAGGCGCGCTCCGAAGCGGCCGTCGTCGCAGGTCGCGAGCGCGTGCCCGGCGCTCCCGAGGTGCGTCGTGACGACCCCGACCCGGATCGACGGAATGTTGCCGAAGTCCCGCTCGCCGTCGCCGTCTCGATCGCCGCTCGACAGCGCGCGCACCATGCGCGCCGCCTGCGCCGGGAGCTGCGCGAGCGCGCTGCCGACCAGGCTCGAGTCGTCGATCACGAACAGCAGATCGAGCCGCGTCTCGCCGCCGAGCGAGACCACGCCCGACAAATCGTGATGCAGACAGGGCGTGCCGTGTTGATCGTCGCCGCAGCCGACGAGCACCCACGCGATTCCGAGCGCGGCGCACGACCACGTGAAGCGCTTCACGCCGCGCGCTCCTTGCAACGAGCGCACCCGGCCGCTCGCCCCCGACGATCTCGCGTGTCGCACCTCGCGAACCGACAACCGCGTTGGCAGCCCGCGCCACGCTCGCGAGACGCAGCGCGTCATCGGGTCGCGCACAGCCTCCGCTGGACGGTCGCGGGGCGAGGCTCCACACCGTCGCCCGCATGCCGGACCCGCGCCTTCCTCCTTGTGGGCTCTACGTCACGCGCGCGCCGATCGGATCGGTGCCCGCGGGGCGGCTCGTCTACTTCCACGATCACGGCGATCCGGGGCCGGGCGTGTACCTGCCGAGCCGCTGGGTCGCGAACCGCGCGCGCTTCGATCAGGCGGGCACGCTCCTGCCGAGGCCCGAGGACGCGCAGCACCTCGAGGCGCTGCCGCACGAAGGGTTCTATCGCGTCGGCGAGCCCTTCTTCTGCTGCGCGAAGAAGTGCCGGCAGTTCGAGACCGACCTCTTGGTGCAGCTCGGGTACGACGGAGCGGGCAGCCCGATCCTCTTCGTGCCGGAGATGTCCGACGGCGCGATCGGCACGCCCGATCGCGGCACCAAGATCGACCGCGACCGCATCGCGCACCTCGCGCCGCTCAAGGTCGCCGTCGCGTCCCAGCCGACCGATCGGACGTTCCACTGAACACCGATCACGTGCGGTCGTTCACGGTGGGCACGCCCGTTTCCCGAGAACGCATCGTACCCTGGCCCCCATGACGGAAACGTGACACACGCGACCCGCCTGGCGCGGTATCCCTGGATATTCGGCGTTTTCGCCGATCTCGACGCTCTCCGCGAGAGGCCACCGGCCGACTCCATCGCGCGAGAGCGACTCCTCTGCGAGGGAACAGCCTCCGTCCGAGGAAGCACCGCCTCCACCAGAGGTACCTCCGCCCGAGGAACCGCAGCGCTCGAGGGACAGCAGCAATGAAGCAGAAGCACGAAGCGGTCGCGATCGTCGGAGTCAGCGCGCTCTTCCCGGGCTCGGTCGACTCCACGGGCTTCTGGTCCGACATCCTCGCGGGCCGCGACCTGCTGCGCGACATCCCCGAGTCGCACTGGCTGATCGACGACTACTACGATCCCGATCCGACCAAGCCCGACAAGACGTACTGCAAGCGCGGCGCGTTCCTCGACGACATCGACTTCGATCCGATGGAGTGGGGCATCCCGCCGGCGATCGTCCCGCAGACCGACACGACGCAGCTGCTCGCGCTGATCGTCGCGCAGAAGGTGCTCGACGACGCGTGCCGCGGGCAGTTCTCGAAGATGGACCGCAGCCGCGTCAGCTGCATCCTCGGCGTCACGTCGGGACAAGAGCTGATGGGCTCGATGGTCTCGCGCCTGCAGCGCCCGGTGTGGACCAAGGCGCTGCGCGACGCGGGCCTGCCCGAGTCGAGCGTCACCGACGTCTGCGATCGCATCAGCGCCAGCTACACGAAGTGGGAAGAGGCGAACTTCCCCGGCCTGCTCGGCAACGTCGTCGCGGGTCGCATCGCGAACCGCCTCGACATCGGCGGCACCAACTGCGTGACCGACGCCGCATGCGCGTCGACGTTCAGCGCGCTCTCGATGGCGGTCAACGAGCTCCTCGTCGGCCAGTCGGATCTCGTCGTCGCAGGCGGCTGCGACACGATGAACGACATCTTCATGTACATGTGCTTCAGCAAGACGCCGGCGCTCTCGCCGACCGGCGACTGCCGGCCCTTCAGCGACAAGGCCGACGGCACGATGCTCGGCGAGGGCATCGGCATGGTCGCGCTGAAGCGGCTGTCGGACGCCGAGCGCGACGGCGATCGCGTGTACGCGATCGTCCGCGGCGTCGGCTCGAGCAGCGACGGACGCGCGAAGAGCGTCTACGCGCCGCTTCCCGCCGGGCAGGCGAAGGCGCTCCGCCGCGCGTACGAGGTCGCGGGCTACGGCCCCGAGACCGTCGAGCTGATCGAGGCGCACGGCACCGGGACCAAGGCGGGCGACGCCGCCGAGCTCGAGGGGCTGCGCACCGTCTGGGAAGAGAGCGGCCGCAGCGATCGACAGTGGTGCGCGCTCGGCTCGGTGAAGTCGCAGATCGGGCACACCAAGAGCGCCGCTGGCGCGGCGGGGCTCATCAAGGCGGTGCTCGCGCTGCACCACAAGGTGCTGCCGCCGACGATCAAGATCGATCAGCCCAACGCGAAGCTCGAGATCGAGAAGAGCCCGTTCTATCTGCAGGCCGAGGCGCGGCCGTGGATCCGCTCGAGCGATCATCCGCGGCGCGCGGGCGTCAGCTCGTTCGGCTTCGGCGGCTCGAACTTCCACATCGCGGTCGAGGAGTACGTGGGCCCGGCCGAGGCGGCATGGCGCTCGCGCAGCGCCGAGTCCGAGCTGGTGCTGCTGCGAGCGCCCGACGCGAGCACGCTCGCGAGCGACGCGCGCGCGATGGCGACCGAGGTCGAGACGGCGATCGGCGACAACCGGCCGGGCATGCTGCGCTACCTCGCGCGCACCACGCAGAAGGCGTTCGCGGCGAGCGCGGGCGCGCGGCTCGCGATCGTCGCGCGCGACGACGCCGAGCTCGCCTCGAAGCTGCGCAGCGCGGCGGCCGAGGTCGAGAAGGCGCGCGGCGCGTTCTCGCTGCCGAGCGGCATCTCGTTCGAGAGCGGCACACACGAGGGCACGGTCGCGTTCCTCTTCCCGGGGCAGGGCTCGCAGCACGCGCGCATGGGCCTCGGCCTCGCGACGACGTGGGACGACGCGCGCGGGGTGTGGGATCGCGCGGCGGACCTGGAGCTCGGCGAGCTCGCGCTGCACGACGTGGTGTTCCCGAAGACAGTCTTCGACGACGCCGAGCGCGCCGCGCAGAAGAAGCGCCTGACCGCGACCGAGTGGGCGCAGCCCGCGATCGGCGCCACCAGCCTCGCGACGCTCCGGATGATGGACCGCATCGGCCTGCTGCCGAGCGCGGTCGCCGGGCACAGCTTCGGCGAGGTCGTCGCGCTGCACGCGGCCGGCGCGATCACGGAAGCGGACGTGCTGCGGATCGCGCGCGAGCGCGGCGAGCGGATGGCGGAGGCGGCGCGCACCAGCGACGGCGCGATGAGCGCGGTGATCGCGGACGCCGCGAAGGTGCGCAGCGTGCTGGCGAGCCGCGATCTCGCGGTCGTGATCGCGAACCACAACGCGCCCGACCAGGTCGTGATCAGCGGGACGACGGACGCGATCGCGAAGGCCGAAGAGCTGCTTCGCGCGGAGAAGCTGACGTGCAAGCGGCTCGACGTCGCGACCGCGTTCCACTCGCCGGTGGTCGCCGCGGCGGCCGAGCCGTTCGGCGCGTGGCTCGCTGACGTCGCCGTCTCGGCGCCGACGATCCCGGTGTTCGCGAACGCGACCGCGAAGCCCTATGCGAGCGATGCCGGCGCGGTGCGCACGACGCTCGCGTCGCAGCTCGCGGCGCCGGTGCTCTTCGCGCCGATGATCGAGGCGATGTACGCAGCGGGCGTGCGCACCTTCGTCGAGGTGGGGCCCGGCTCGGTGCTCTCGGGTCTGGTCTCGAAGATCCTCGGCGACCGGCCGCACCGCGCGATCGCCACCGACCGCAAGGGCGAGACCGGCATCACGAGCTGGAACTCCGCGCTCGGCAAGCTCGCGGTCGCGGGGCTGCCGCTCGCGCTCGGCGCGCTCTGGGAGGCGTACGAGCCCGCGTCCGATCCCCGCAGCCGCAAGAAGCCGAAGCTCACGCTGAAGCTCAACGGCTCGAACTACGGCAAGCCCTATCCGCCGAAGGGCGGCGCGGCCTCGCTGCCGAAGCCGAACCCCGAGCGCGCGCCCGAGCCCGTCCGCGCTGCCCCCGCCCCGAACGCTGCTGCAGCCACGACGACGTTCGTCGCGTCTGCTCCTCTCTCTCCTGCCCCGAGCGCCCCGATGACTCGCCACGACGATCGTTCTGCCCCCGTCCCCGCACCGGTCGCTGCTGCGCCGGTCGCCCTCGCGAGCGCAGCGGCGCTGCCCGAGTCCGCGCAGCTCGCGTGGATCGCGGCGTACCAGGAGGCGCAGCGCCAGACCGCGGAGGCGCACTCGGCGTTCCAGCGCTCGATGGCGGACGCGCACTCGGCGTTCTTGCGGAGCGCGGAGACGAGCTTCGTCGGCCTGGCTTCCATGCTGGGCGCGGGCGCGCCGTATTCCTCCGCACTGGGCGCAGTCGCGCCGTATCCCAATGGGATTCGGCAGGACCAGGGCGCGGCGGTACCGCATGCGCGGGGGGAGGAGCGTGCGCCCTCGGCGTTCGCGGCTCCGGTTGCGCCGGCTCCGGTCGAGCGCGTGATCGCGGCGCCGGCTCCGGTCGTGCGGGCGGCTCCGGTCGCGGCGGCGGTCGATCTGATGGCGGTGATGCTCGAGGTGGTCGCGGCGAAGACGGGCTACCCCGCCGAGATGGTGCAGATGGAGATGGAGCTCGAGGCCGATCTCGGCATCGACTCGATCAAGCGCGTCGAGATCCTCGCCGCAGTCCGCGAGCAAGCGCCCGGTCTGCCCGATCTCGATCCCGCCGCGCTCGGCGCGCTGCGCACCGTCGGTGAGATCGTGGATCATCTCCGCGCGCACCTGCCCGCGACCGCCGCCACGTCGGTCACGAGCGCGCCCGCCGCTGCTGCCACGACCGCTGCGCCGGCCGTCGATCTGATGGCGGTGATGCTCGAGGTGGTCGCCGCGAAGACCGGCTACCCCGCCGAGATGGTGCAGATGGAGATGGAGCTCGAGGCCGATCTCGGCATCGACTCGATCAAGCGCGTCGAGATCCTCGCCGCAGTCCGCGAGCAGGCACCGGGCCTGCCGGATCTCGATCCCGCCGCGCTCGGCGCGCTGCGCACCGTCGGAGAGATCGTCGAGCACCTCCGCGCAAACCTCGCCACATCTCTGGGGTCTTCGGCTGGGACTGGGCGAGATCCGGGGCGCGTCGAGTCGCTTCGCTCCGGAACGGTCGCGCCGGAATCGGCTGGGGTCGATCTGATGGCGATCATGCTCGAGGTGGTCGCGGCGAAGACGGGCTACCCCGCCGAGATGATCCAGATGGAGATGGAGCTCGAGGCCGATCTCGGCATCGACTCGATCAAGCGCGTCGAGATCCTCGCCGCCGTGCGCGAGCAGGCGCCCGGCCTGCCCGATCTCGATCCCGCGGCGCTCGGCGCGCTGCGCACGGTCGGCGAGATCGTCGATCACCTCGCCTCGCACCTCGGCGGCAGCGCCGGGGCTCCCGCTGCGACGACTGCGGCTGCCTCCGCGACGACCGCTCCGGCCGACGCACGCCGCCGC
>JALYRN010000600.1 GCA_030855295.1 Myxococcota bacterium
ACGTCACGGTGCGCGCCGACGTGTTCGAGTGGCTCGAGCGCGCCGCTCGGCGCGGCGAGCGCTTCGATCTGGTGTGCTGCGATCCGCCGACGTACTCGAAGACGAAGCGCGCGCGCTGGACCTCGGGGCGACAGTGGCGCGCGCTCGCGGCGTCGTGCCTGCGCGTGCTCGCGCCCGGGGGCGCGCTGCTGGCGACCAGCAACGATCGGCGGATGACGTCGGGCGGGCTGCGCGCCGAGCTCCGCGCCGGCGCGGAGGAAGCCGGCGTGACGCTCGCGTCCCTGCGCGACGTGCCGCCGCCCGAGGATTTCCCGGCGGCGATCGGCGAGGAGCCGCACCTGAAGGGAGCGATCGCGCGCCTCGGATAGCGGGCCGCGAGGCCGTCGTTGCGCGCCGGTGCACAGCACTTGCGAAAGCGTCGATGGACCCTCCCCCCACGCGCCGACTACCTCCTCCGGAACGGTGAGCATCATCTCGCCGACGACGAGGAGGTTCCCGATGGGTCTCGATCGCGCGCGCCACGCATGCTTCCTCTCGCTCGCGCTCGCGGGCGTGCTCGGGTGCTCGGAGGCACCCGACGACGGCCTCGGCCGCAGCGGCGACACCGTCGTCGGCGGCACCATCACCGCCGAGCATCCGGAGGTCGGATACATCTCGGGATGCACCGCGACGCTGGTCGCGCCGGAGATCGTGATCACCGCCGCGCACTGCCTGTCGTACGGCTCGCGCACCTCGCCCGGCTCGTACGGGACCTTCACGATCGAGCGCGGCGGCGAGCGCGTCCGCTACACGATCCGTCGCTATCGCAGCTACTCGGGCTCGGTCGGCCCCGACGACATCGCGCTGATCCAGCTCTCGTCGGCGGTGCCCGCGAGCGTCGCGACGCCCGCCCCGCTCGCCGCCGCGAACCCCGCGCGCGGAGGGCGCGTGACGATCTACGGCTACGGCTGCACGACGCGCGGCAGCTCGAGCGACTGGCGCAAGCGACGCTACCAGCACGGCTTCGGCGAGAGCACGGCGCGCCTCTGTCCCGGCGACTCGGGCGGGCCGACGCTGACCGAGGGCAGCGAGGTGCTGCGCATCAACAGCGGCTACTGGGTCGATCGCACCGGCTACGACATCTTCGGCGACGTGCCGCGCAACTACACGCGCCTGATCGAGCAGGCGCGCGCGTGGAGCAGCGCGCCGATCCCCGACGGCCCGCGCGACGGCGGCGCGCCGATGCCGATGGGCGACGCCGGCCCCGGCACCGACCTCGAGGACGGCGGCGTGATCGTGCCGAGCGACTTCTGTCAGCCGCTCGCCACGACCTGCGGCGGCTGCACGCCGATCGCGGGCTGCGGCTGGTGCGGCGCGACCGGGCAGTGCGTCGACGTCGATCGCACGGGCGCGCCGATCCGCGGCTGCAGCGGCAGCTTCGCGCTGAACCCCACCGACTGCTCGGGCGGCGGCGGCGACTCGTGCGGCGTCTACGCGCCCTTCCCCGAGTACACGTGCCGCCAGACCCGCACCGGCTTCGCGCGCTGCCGCCCCGGCGGCTCGCCCGAGTTCCTCACGTGCCCCAGCGGCTACTCCTGCACGCCCGGGAGCCGCACCGTGATGTGTTACCGGTACTGATCAGCCGGAGTGCTCGCCCCCGGAGGTCCCGTACGGAAGCGCGCTCGGCGCGCGGACGGAAGGGACCGCAGCGGGCGAGCCGATCGAGACGAGCGCAGGCTCCCTTCACACCATGCCGCGCGCGCGGAACCACTCGACGGCGTCTCGGATCGTCTCGTCGATCGGGCGGTAGGTCGCGCCCAGCTCGCGCACCGACTTGGCGTTCGAATAGAACGAGGGGCGCAGCGAGTACTCGAAGAAGCTGCGCGCGAGCAGCGGCGGCTTGCCGGTGCGTCGCGCCTGCGCCTCCATCGCGACCGCGATGCCGCGCGCCGCCGCGACCGGCAGGTGGATCAGCGAGCGCTTGCGACCGGTGACGCGATCGATCGTGCGCACCAGCTCGTCGTTCGTGAGGTTGTGCGCGGTGGCGAGGTAGCGCTCGCCGCGGCGTCCCTTCTGCGCGGCGAGCACGTGCACGCGCGCGGCGTCGCGGACGTCGACGTAGCCCGCGCCGCCGTCGTACGCGACGGCCGGTCCGGGCGTCGCGATCGACGACACGATCAGCGCGCCGCTGGGCGTCGGCCGGATGTCGCCGGGCCCGAACACGATCCCCGGGCACACCACGCGCACGTCGAGATCCCACGCCCCGAAGTACTCCGCGAGCTCGCGGCTGAGGTACTTCGAGCGCGAGTACGGGAAGTCGAGATCCCACGCCTCGTACCGCGTCGTCTCGTCGCCGATCTCCCCGGGCGCCGGCCGCCCGAGCGACACGATCGACGCGGTGTAGATCACGCGCTCGACGCCGGCGCGGCGCGACGCCTCGAGCACGTGGAAGGTGCCGCGCTGGTTCACGTCGTACATCGACGTCGGATCGGGCGCCCAGTCCTGGTAGATCGCCGCGCAGTGGAAGACGGTGTCGCAGCCCTCCACCGCGCGCACGCAGTCGCCGGTCCGCGTGATGTCACCCTCGAGGATCTCGACCTCGACCCCGGCGAGGTTGTCGCGTCGCTCTCCTGGCATCGCGAGCGCGCGCACCGCGACGCCCTCGAGGGCGAGCTGCCGCACGATCCAGCTCCCGAGAAACCCGCATCCCCCCGTGACCAGCGCGCGACGCATCGGAAGACCTCCCGTGGCGCGCGGATGGTAGCAGCGCGCGCCTCGCATTTTGCGGCGCTGCGCCGCGCTTGTTACCTTCGCGCGCCTGATGCGCACCTTCCGGAGCTGGTCCGGGCTCCACACCTCGACTCCGTCGCGCTGGGCGATGCCCGCGTCGGAAGACGAGATCGCCGCGCGGCTCCGAGAGGCTGCGCGCGCCGGCCGTCGCGTGCGGCCGATCGGCTCCGGGCACTCGTGGTCCGACATCGCGCTGCCCGACGACGTCTGCGTCGATCTGCAGCGCATGCGCAGCGTGCTCGCGATCGACGCCGCCGCGCGCACCATCCGCGTGCAGGCGGGCATCCGCCTCGAGGAGATCACCGAGGCGCTCGACGCCGTCGGGATGGCCCTGCCGATCCTCGGCTCGATCGCGAAGCAGACCGTCGCCGGCGCGATCTCGACCGGCACCCACGGCAGCAGCGCGCAGCACGGCAACCTCGCGACCCTCGTGACCGCGATGCGCCTGGTGACGCCGCGCGGCGCTGCCGATCAGGCGGACGCGCTCGTGCTCGACGAGGAGCATCCGCTCCTGCCGGCGGCGCGCGTCTCGCTCGGCGCGCTCGGCGTGATCACCGAGGTCACGCTGCGCGTCTGCCCCGCGTTCTGCCTCGAGGAAGAGCTCGAGCCGATGCCCTTCGAGCGCGCGGTCCGCGAGCTGCGCGCGATCGCGAAGAGCGCCGAGTACGTGAAGGTCTGGTGGTTCCCCAGCACCGGCGCCGCGCAGGTCTTCCGATATCGCCGCACGCCGCAGCGCGCGATCGATCGCCCGCTCGCGCGCTTCGTCGACGAGCGCCTGATCAACCAGACCTTGTTCGAGCTCGTGCTCCGCCTCGCGGGCCGCTTCCCCGCGATCACCCCGCACGTCAACGCCGCGATCGCTCGCGCCTACTTCCGCGCGGGCCGGCGCATCGCCCGGAGCGATCGCTGCTTCAACGTGTCGATGCCGCCGATCCACCGCGAGATGGAGGTCGCGATCGATCTCGATCACGCAGCCGAGCTGCTCCGCGAGATCGACGCCGCGATCCGCGACGAGGGCATCCGCGTGAACTTCCCCTGCGAGATCCGGTTCGTGCAGGGCGACGACGCCTGGATGAGCCCCGCCTACGGCCGCGACACCTGCCAGATCGGCTTCTACCAAGCCGAGAGCGCCGACCTCACGCGCTACTTCCAGCGCGCCACCGAGCTCGCCTCGCGCCACGACGGCCGCCCCCACTGGGGCAAAGAGACGACGATGTCCGGCGACGCGATCCGCGCCGCGTACCCGATGTCCGATCGCTTCCTCGAGCTCCGCCGCGAGCTCGACCCCCACGGCACGCTCTCCAACCCCTTCCTCGACCGCGTCCTCGGCCCCATCGAATAGCGACCACGCATGGACTGGGATCAATACCGCCGACTGCTCGCCTCCGAGCGCTTGCCCGCGGCGCTCGCGCTGCTCGATGCGCTCGAGCGCAACGTCGACCGGCTCCGAGCGCGCATCGAGGGCACCGGGCGCACGGTGCGGGTCGCGTCGAAGTCGGTGCGGCATCGCGGGCTGCTGCGGCGCATCCTCGCGCGCGGTGGGCCGAGCTTCGCCGGGCTGCTCTGCTACTCGGCCGAGGAAGCCGCGTGGCTCGCGACGGGCGACGGCGCGTTAGACGATCTGTTGATCGCGTATCCGACCGTGCAGCCTGCCGCGCTCGATCAGGTGGCCGCCGCGGTCGCGCGCGGCGCGACGATCCGCGCGATCGTCGACTGCGCGGATCACGTCGAGGCGCTCTCCGCCGCGGCGCGGCGCGCGGACACCACGCTCGAGGCGGTGATCGATCTCGACGTCTCGTATCGCCCGCTCGGAGGGCGCGCGCACGTCGGCGTGCGCCGGAGCCCGCTGCGCACGCCGGAGTCCGTCGCTGCGCTCGCCCGCGC
>JALYRN010000601.1 GCA_030855295.1 Myxococcota bacterium
CGACGGCGGCGAGCTCGCGCGTGTCGCGCGCGACCCAGCGTTGCTCGTCGCCGGCGCGACCGCGGCGTTGTTGCGACGCTCGACAGAGTCGGACGCGCGCGGCGCGCGGGCCGCGGGCTTGGCAGAGGTCTTCGAAGCCGTCTTCTTGGTCATGCGCTAGCTGGCTGTGTTTCTCGAGAGGCCTCGGACCTCGCGTGGCGACGGTCGCGGGAGGAAGCGACGCGCGGCCCTGCGGGTCGATGATGGTTCGCGAGCATACGCGATGGAGCCTCTCGCGACCACGGCGCGCATCGTACTCGATCGCACGCGCGCAGGTCGCCTCGCGTGCTCACCGCGCGAGCGCTGCGATCATCCGCGGCAGCGAGATCGCGTAGCGCGCGTGCGTGCCTCGGTGACCGCCCGCGAACTCCTCGTGGTGCACGTTCGCACCGCGCGCACGCAGCAGCTCGGCCATGCGACGCGCCGCGAACTGCAGCCCGTGCTCGTCGCGATCACCGGCGTCGAGGAAGACGAGCGCGGCGTCCGCGAGCGCGCGCGGCTCCCGCTCGAGGCGCGCGACCGGATCCTGATCGACGAAGCGCCGCCACACCGGCTCGACCGGGAGCCCGCTCTTCGGATCGAAGGGCAGCGCCAGGTGAGGGAAGGGCGCGCTCGGCTCGGGCGCATACGCCGCCGCGGTCGCGATCATCGCGATCGCGTCGAAGTCGCCGCCGCCGCGCGGGCCCGTCGCCTCGAAGCGCCGCACGAACGCCTCGAGCCCGCCCTCTCGATCGATCGTGATCGCGACGCTCGTGAACGTCGGGCGGATGCTGACCTCGAAGAGCCCGTCGCCCGCGTGGCTCCCGATCGCCGCGAACACCTCGGGGCGATCGAGCCCGAGCCGCAGCGCACCGAAGCCGCCCGAGCTCCGCCCGATCACCGCGCGAGAGGCACGCTCCGGGATCGTGCGATAGCGGCGATCGACGAAGTCGATCACCTCGTCGGCGACGTGCGTCTGATAGGCGCCCGTCGCGCTGGAGTCGAGGAACTGACTTCCGCCCCAGCGGTTGCACGCGTCCGGCGCGATCAAGATCGACTCGAGCGCCTCGCCGCGCGCGAGCGACGACTCGTACAGCTCGAAGGTGGTCGGCTCCCAGAGCCGCCAATTGACGATCGAGCGGTTGGTCGCCGCGAACGGCGCGAGGATCATGACGACCGGATAGCGCCGGGACTCCGACGCTCCGTACGAAGGAGGCGTGTAGACGAGCACCTCGCGGTGATGCGGATCGCCGAGCGGATTGCCGCGGAGCGCGTCGCTCTCGATCACGTGCACGTCCAGGCGTCCGCGCAGCGCCGAGGAGGGCGTGGTCGGCGGCAGCATCAGCGGGCTCCCGCCGATGCTTCCTCGAACGCCGCCGCGAGCGCGAGCACGTCGGCGTACCGAGCGTCGCGCTTGGGCGCCATCGCGCGCGCGACCACCTCGCGCACGGCGGGCGCGACGTCGGGCGCGGCCTCCTCGAGCGGCGTGCCCTTGCCCATGACGATGTCGAACATCAGCGCCCCGGGGTGCTTGTTCAGCTGGAACGGCAGTCGACCGGCGAGCGCCTGGTGCAGGACGACCCCGAGCGCGTACTGATCGATGCGCGCATCGAGCTCGCCGGCGCCCGTCAGGAGCTCGGGCGCCATGTACGCCGGTGTCCCCGTGAGCTCGCCGGTGCGCGTCAGTCGCTCCAGCCCTTCGATCTTCGAGAGCCCGAAGTCGACGATCTTCGCGGGGCTCGATCCCTCCGCCGCCAGGAACACGTTCGACGGCTTGAGGTCGCCGTGGATGACGCCGTGTGCGTGCACCGCCGCGAGGCCCTCGGCGATCGCGCGGACCAGCGGCGCGAGGGCGCGCGGTGCGAGCCGACCGTCGCGCGCGAGCCGCGCCTCGAGGGTCTCTCCGTGGAGCAGCTCCATCACGGTGTAGGAGCGCTCTCCCGCGCCGGTGCCGAGATCGAGGATGCGCACCACGGCGGGATGCGAGATCGACTGCAGGATCGACGCCTCCCGGCGGAACCGCCGCCGGATCGAGGGCTCCGAGTGGAGCTCGGGGCGGAGCACCTTGAGCGCGACGCGCGAGCCCGCCGCGATCGCCGGCGCATCGACGCGCCCCGACAGATCGATCGCCTCCCAGACCGCGCCCATCGCGCCCGACGCGATCTCGCGCACCAGGCGGAAGCGCTCGTCGAGCGTCGCGCCGGGAACGAGCGCGGGATCGAGAATCCGTGCCACGGCGCGATCATTCCCCGGGTGGCCGCGCGAGAGCAAGGACTGCGCGGACCGTCAGCGGACGAGCTCCCGCGCCTCGGCGCGCTCGCCGTCGATCTCGACCTCGACCCAGTGCCGGCGCGTGCGTCCGTCCTCGCGCCACGCGCGAGGCACGCGCGCCGCGTTCACGTGCAGCGTCTCACGCTCGCGCACCGTCCACGTGCGCCGTCCGCCGCCGCGCAGCGCGTGGTGCATGTGCCCGGCGAGCACCGCGATCACCTTCTTGCCGCGAGCGCGCGCGTGCTCGATCGCGTCGCGCAGATCGGGGTCGCCGTGATCGCCCTCGCGCTTGCGGAAGTCGACGCCCCAGATCGAGTCGCGCCGATCGCCGAGGCCGCTGGGCCCGTTGTGCGCCAGGAACACGATGCGCTCGGTCTCCGTGCGATCGACGAGCTCGCGCAGCCGCGCGGCGGAGCTCTCGATCGACTCGATGCCGAACGCCTCGCGCAGGTACGGACGGTACGCGACCCGCGGGCCGCCGAACGAGTGCGGCCGCGCGACGACGCAGTCGATGCGATCCCCTCCGTCCTCGCGCGCGCGCAGCGATCGCACCTCGTACCCGCAGAGCAGCGCCGGGCGCATCGCGCACCGCAGCGCGTCGACGCGCGCCGCCATCCCGAACGCCGTCAGCGCGATCGACGGATCGTGCTCCATCACCTCGGCGACGAGCTGAGACGCGCGCACCGCGTCGTGGTTGCCCGGCACGACCAGCGCCGGCGTGCGGAGCGCGGCGATCGCGCGCGCGACCGTCAGCCCGCCGCGATGCGCATAGCCGGCGAGGTCGCCGACGAAGAGCGCAGCGTCGTAGCGCTCCGCATCCAGCAGAGCCGTGTCCTGCGCGTCCCACCGCAGGTGCACATCGCCGATGACCGCGAGCCGCACGGGCGCGCAGCATCGCACGCGCGCGCGCCGTGAGGACCCGCCGTTGTCTCGGCGGGCGCGCTCTGGTAACCGAACGCGCATGGTCGCCACGATCGGACTCCGAGGTCTGCGCCCCGCGCCCGAGCAGGTCGCGCTCGTCACCGCGCCACCCTACGACGTCATCAAGAAGGGGAGCCGCCTCGAGGCGCTGCTCGCGGCGCGCCCGCAGTCGCTCTATCACGTGACGCTCGGCGAACACCCGGCCGAGGCGTTCGCGCGCCTGCAGGCCGAGGGCGTGTTCGTGCGAGACGACGAGCCGTCGTACTACGTCTACGAGCAGAGCTGGGGCGTTGGCGATGCGCGCGAGACCCGCACCGGCGTCTTCGTCGCCGCGGAGGTCACGCCCTACGCCGACAAGCAGATCATCCGCCACGAGAAGACCTTCGACGACAAGGTGAAGGGCCGCATCGCCCTGGCGCGCGCGACCTCGCACACGTTCGGGCCCGTCTTCGCGCTGACGCGCGCTCCGATCGCCGCCGTGCTCACCAGCGCGAAGAGCGCGGCGCCGCTCTACACGTTCACGACGAACCTCGAGGGCCAGAACGACCTGCACGGCATCGAGACCCGCGTCTGGCGCGTGCCGGAAGCGATCCCCGTCGGCCGCGAGATCCAGCAGACGCTCGCGACCCGTCCGCTCTACATCGCCGACGGACACCACCGCTATCACGCGTCGTTGCTCAACCCGCAGACCCACGCGCTCGTCTACGTCACCGAGGAAGCGCGCATCCAGGCGTACGATCGCGTGGTCACGGGCGTGCGGCGCTTCGCCGAGGTGAAGGATCAGCTCGCGCTCCGCCCGACCGACGGCCTGCACACGCCCGGCAAGCACCAGTTCTGCCTCTACTCGAAGCAGGGCGCGTACCTGCTCGACGCGCAGCAGATCCCCACCGACGTCGTCGGCCGCCTCGACTGCTCGATCCTCGAGCGCGAGCTCTATCCGCAGCTCGGCCTGACCCACGCGATGATCCAGGACCCGACGCACTTCGACTACTACCCGGAGTCGCAGCTCGACGCGATGAAGGCGGCGGTCGATCGCGGCGAGCACGATCTCGCGATCGCGCTGCACCCGGTGTCGATCGACGAGCTGATCGCGGTCGCCGATGCGGGCCTCGAGAACCCCGAGGTCGTCATGCCCGAGAAGAGCACCTTCTTCGCGCCGAAGATCCTCAGCGGGCTCTTCGTGTACCGACACGTGATGAAGTAGTCTCGGCTCGATGTCCCAGCGCGCGCTCTCGTGCCTCTTCGGCGCTCTCGTGTCGGTGCTCGCGCTCGGTGCGTGCAGCAGCGGCCCTCAGTGCGTGATCGACACCGACTGTCCGCTCGGTCAGCGGTGCGCGTCGTCGAGCACGTGCCAGCCCGTCGGCGCGGCCGTCGACGCGGGCCGGAATGCGGACGCCGGCGATGCCGCCGCGCGCGACGCGGCGATGCCC
>JALYRN010000067.1 GCA_030855295.1 Myxococcota bacterium
GGGCTCGATCGCGTCGCCGCGGCGGTCGCCGCGCGGCTGGGCGAGGCCGGCGTCGGGCCCGGGGACGTGGTCGCGGTCTGCACCCGCCGATCTCCGCTGCTCGCCGCGTCGCTGATCGGCACGCTCCGCGCGGGGGCGGTCTATCTCCCGATCGATCCCGAGTGGCCGCCCGATCGCATCGCGATGCTCCTCGAGGACGCGGGCGCACGCGCGGTGCTGGTGGAGCGCGACACGCTGGCGCGCGTCCCCGGCGCGCTCGATGCAAGCACGATCATCCTCGACGAGCCCGGCGCGCTCGATCGCGCGCCCGTGCCGGCGGTGCGCATCGATCCCGAGTCTCCGGCATACGTCCTCTACACCTCGGGCTCGACCGGGCGGCCCAAGGGCGTGCTCGTCCCACACCGCTCGGTGATGGCGCACGCGCGCGCGATCGTTCCGGCGTTCGCGCTCGGCGGTCGCGATCGGTGTCTGCAGTTCACGTCGCCGAGCTTCGACGTCTCGATCGAGGAGATGCTGCCGACGTGGCTCGCCGGCGGGTGCGTGGTGCTGCGCAGCGACGCGGCGTCGACCTCGATCGGGGTGTTCCTCCGCGAGCTCGAGGAGCGCGCGATCACGGTGGTCAACATCCCGAGCGCGTTCTTCACCGAGCTCGCGGTGTACGCGCGCGAGACGAAGGCGACGATGCCGCCGCGCGTTCGTCTCGTCGTCGTCGGCGGTGAGAAGCCGAGCGCGATCGCATACGCCGCGTGGCGCAACCTCCACCCGCTCGTGCGCTTCCTGAACGCGTACGGCCCGACGGAGGTGACGATCACCAGCACGTACTGCGATCCCGTGCAGTCGGACGTGCCCGCCGACGGAGTCAGCGAGCTGCCGATCGGGCGTCCGCTCGGGACCTGCCGCGCGTACGTGCTCGACACCAGCGGAGACCTCGCGCCGATCGGCGTCCCGGGCGAGCTCTGCCTCGCGGGACCGCAGGTCGCGCTCGGATATCTCGGACGGCGCGAGCTGACCGAGGAGCGATTCACGCCGGATCCGTTCGCGCCCGGGCTGACGATGTACCGCACCGGCGATCTCGTGCGGCGCCGGGTGAACGGCGATCTCGAGTTCCGCGGGCGCGTCGACGATCAGGTGAAGATCCGCGGCTTCCGCATCGAGCCCGGCGAGATCGAGGCGCTGCTGCGCGCCGATCCGCGAGTGCGCGACGCGGTCGTCGCCGCGCGCGCGACGCGGGGGGGATCGACGCGCCTGATCGCGTGGGCCGTGCCGACGGATGCTGCCGCGGCGTCGCTCGACGAGGGCGCGCTGCGCGCGATCTGCAGCGCGAAGCTGCCGTCGTTCATGGTCCCCTCGACCTTCGTGATCCTCGGCTCGCTGCCGCTCACGGCCGGCGGCAAGGTGGACAAGAAGGCGCTCCCCGAGCCCGAGGAGTCGCGCAACGCGGCGGGCTTCCTGCACGCCGAGGGCGATCTCGAGATGTGGATCGCGAGCCTCTTCTGCGAGCTGCTCGGCCGCGATCAGGTCAGCGCGGACGAGAGCTTCTTCGATCTCGGCGGCCACTCGCTGCTCGCGCTCCGACTGCTCTCGAAGATCAACGCGCGCGCCCGTGACGGCGTCGACCTCGGCGTGATCTTCGCGCACTCGACCGTGCGCGATCTCGCGCGCGCGCTCGAGACGGGAGGCGCAGGGAGCCTGCCGACGCTGGTCCCGCTCAACCGCGCGGAGCCCGACGCCGTGCCTCTCTTCTGCATCTGCGGCGTGCAGCTCTACGCGCGCCTGGGCCGCGCGATGGAGGCGGATCGTCCGGTCTTCGGTGCGTTCCTGCCCGCCGAGGCCGAAGCGCTCAGCGGGGGCGGCGCGCGGCTCGACGTGCCCTCGATGGCCGCGGCGTACATCGACCTGATCCGCGAGCAGCGCCCGCAGGGGCCCTACCTGCTCGGCGGCATCTCGTTCGGCGGAATCCTCGCGTACGAGATGGCGCAGCAGCTCGCCGCGCAGGGCGAGACCGTCGCCCTGCTCGCGCTCTTCGACACCATCCTGCCGCGCGCGCTCCACAAGCCCAGCCCGATCGAGCGCGCGAGAGAGCATCTCCGCCGGCTGACCGAGGACCCGCGGGGATTCGGCGAGCACATGCAGGAGCGCTTCATTCGTCACGTCGCGCGGATCGCGGGCCCCGGCGCCGTCGCGCGCGGTGAGGTGACCCCGGTCGCCGCGATCGATCTGCTGCGCGACGAGCTCTTCCGCAGCGCCGCCGAGTCGTACGACCGGCGGATCCAGCCCTACGACGGCAGCGTCGCGCTCTTCCGCGCGCGCGACGGTCTGGGCCTGCCGGGGGAGCGTGTCGACTGGGATCTCGGATGGAACGGGCTCATCCCCGAGGCGTCCGCGGCGCACGTCGTGCGCGGCACCCACCTGACGATCCTCGCCGACCCCGGTGTCTTCGAGATCGCGCGCACGCTCCGCACGCACCTCCGCGGGCTCGACGCGCGTCCGCCGACGCGCCGCACGCGCCGCGTGTCGAGCTCGCGCATCTCGATCGCGCCGGGGGCACTGTCCTCCCCACCGCCCCCGTCGGATCCCGAGCGACTCTAGTCGCGCTGGGGACGGCGCTCCCCGGCGCGCGTCCCCAGCCGCACGAGGCCTCGCGCTCCGCGCCCGCGATCGTGTAGGATCTCGCGCGAGAGCGACCCCATGGCAGCCTCTTTGCAGCCAGCCCGCGGCGTGCACCTGAAGACGCGACGACCGAGCGCTGCGAGCGCTCGATCGCAGCAGCCATCGCACCCGACCTCCCTCGCCCGCGACGAGCGCGGCGCGATCATGGTGATCGGCGTGTTCATCGCCGCGATGCTCGTCGGCATCCTCTATTACGTGTGGGGGATCGGCGGCGCGGTGATCTTCCGCGAGCGCATGCAGGACGCGGCGGACGCGTCCGCGTTCAGCGCGGCCGTGGTCCACGCGCGCGGCATGAACATCCTCGTGCTGCTCAACATCATCATGTGCGCGCTCGCGGCGATCGAGGCCGGGCTGCACACCGCCGCCGACGGGCTGAATTACGCGTTCATCGCCGTGAGCGCGGTCTGCGCGGCCGGCGTCGCGAGCCTGTGCTCGTGCTCGTGGTGCTGCGAGCAGTGCGCGGACGTGCCTCATTACGCGTCGTCGTCGCGGACCGCGGATCGCGTGCACTCGTTCGCCGAGCGCGCGATCAGCCCGATGATGACGTTCATCCACGGCGTCGCCGCGGCAGTGCGGGTCGGCGCGCCGGTCGCCGCGCAGGCGCTCGTCGTCGGTTACTCGCGGAGCGAGCCGTACTCGCCGACCACCAGCATCGGCGTGATGTTCCCGCTGATCCCGAGCCTGCAGGCCGAGGACGATCCGACGAACGATCCCTGCGACGACCGCGTGATGATCCCGGCCGGTGTGGTCGCGGGCGTCGCCTCGCTGCTGGAGAACAGCTTCAAGATCGACGAGTGGTACCTCGGCGGGATGGCGGCCGCGTACCTCTTCGATCACCGCAACAACTCGCGCAACTACTGCCCGGACTACTTCCAGCGCGTGCCGACGGACTCCGAGCTCGGCGAGGAGCCGTTCCAGATCCGCACCGCGATGTACGGCGAGTCGTCGTTCACATGGACGCGCGGCGGAGTCGCGATCGCAGCGTGGAACACCGCGGAGACCGGCTCTTCGGTGTACGACGCGCTCGACTACGCGACCCGACTGAGCTTCGCGCAGGCCGAGTACTACTACGACAACCCGAACGACGATCCGCACGAGGACTACCTCTGGCACGCGCGGTGGCGCGCGCGGCTGCGCCGCTTCCGGATGGGCGGCGGAGGCGCAGCCGACTGTTCCATCCCGGGCTGCAGCGTCCTCGGCGAGCTCCAGGACGCGCTGGTGCACTGATGTCGGCGCCCGCGCGCACCGGCTCACCGACCGAGGGACCGCGCCGCCTGCGCTGGAGGCTGCTGCGTGATCAGCGTGGCGCGGTGATGGCAGAGGCGGTGATCATGCTGCCGGTGCTGATCCTGATCTGGGGGATCATCATGTACATCCACCTCTCGTTCCGAGACGCGCAGCGCAACATGGCGACGCTGCGGAGCGACGCGTGGACGCACGCGTTCGCGAGCTGCACGAGCACCGCGGCGGCGCCGACCGAGCTCACGGACGCCGGCATCTTCGACGGCGAGTCGCGCTCGGACATCAGCGGCCTCGCCTCGGCGCTGCGCTTCATGTCGACGTCGCTCTTCATGATCGACGAGATGGGCGCGCGCCGGACCAGCGAGATCCAGCGGCCCGAGACCCTCGGCGGCGGCACGCGGATCCTCCAGTGGGAGCTGCTGATGCTGTGCAACGAGCGGCAGCGCGAGGACGCGGATCCCCTCTGGGAGATCTGGGCGGACCTCGGGATCTCGATCTGAGCGGCGCCATGGACGAGCACACACGGCCCAGCACCACCGAACCCGACGCGCCGCGCGCGCCCGAGCCCGTCGGGGCGTCGCGCCGGAAGATCGCGACGAAGCCCGAGGGGCTCGCGCCGAAGATCGCGCGCGTGACCGCGCTCTTCGCGGTGATCGCGATCGTGCTCGGAGGCTTCTCGTACCAGCGCGCACGCGGTCAGCTCGCCGAGTCTCTGCTCGGCGCGGGCGCGCAGATGATGATGATGTCCGACGCCGAGCGGCAGGACGCGCCGCGGCAGATGGTGCTCAATGGTCAGCGCATCCAGTTCAGCACCGGCATCGCGCCCTACTCGGTCGACGACGTGCTCGATCGCTTCGAGGCGCGCTGCGAGCAGATCGATGCCGAGCTGATGGAGCAGCTCTCCGAGGCCCTCGCGATGCATCCCGATCCCGAGCGGGAGGCGCGCGCGGCGCGCTCGAGCCCGGTCCTGCGCGACGAGAACGGCGGCAGCGGCTACGTCGCATGCCTCGATCTCGGCTCCGAGCGCATCGACACGCACGCGCTCCTCGAGCGCTTCCAGCGCTTCGAGCGGACCCGCGACCTCCACGCGATCGGCGATCTCCGCTACGTGTACGCGCAGCCGATCGGCGACGGCGAGCGGTCGCACGTGGTCGCGCTGTGGACCGACGGCTCGCTGCGGCTCGGCGAGATCTTCCCGGAGGACGGCGGCGACGCGAGGGGCGAGGATCCCGCGGACGTCCCGCGCCCTCCGGGCGGACGCCGCGTGCTCAGCGCGTACGAGACCGGCGATCCGCAGCGCGCGACCTTCTACCAGACCGACGAGCTCGACGAGGGCGGGCTCGCGAGCTTCTATCGGCGCGAGCTCTCGGCGAGCGGCTGGACGCTGCTCGAGCCCGACGATCCGCGCGCGCACATCGCCGCCGACGTGCGGCCCGCGCTGGTCGCGCAGCGCGAGGGCCGGCTCGTGTGGTTCGCGTTCACCACCGAGACGAGCGGCCGCGTGGGCGCAGCGGTCATCGAGACCGGCGGGCTGACGGAGGCCGGCGAGGGCTGATGCGAGCCGGCGCACGTCTCGCGCAAGCCGCGCTGTGCCTCGTGCTCGCATGCGCCACGTCGGGGTGCGGCGGCGGCGAAGATCACCACGCGCGTCCCGCGGGCAGCGAGCCGATCCCCTCGTCGCAGCCGCCGCCCCCGGTGCCTGCGTCCTCGTCGTCGGCACCGATGTTCGCCGGGGCCGCGACCCCGCCGGACTTCCGGTCCGGTGGTGGAAGGCCGGGCGGACGAATCGGCGAATTCCTCGCCGAAGAGGAGCGGCGCCTGCGCGTCGAGCGCGAGTCACGGCCGCAACGCCTCGCCGATCCCACCGCCGACGGGCACGCGATCGCGCGCGAGACGCTCGCCGCGCTGCCGCCTCCCGAGGAGGGCGAGGACGCATCGTGCGTCGATGCCTGGAACCTCCGCGCGCTGCGGGGCCGCGCCGGAGATCGCGCGCAGTTCATGGTGACGTGCCGCGCGCTTCCCGAAGACCAGCGGCGCTGCATGAGCCCGAGCTACCAGGGCTCGCACGCGCAGGAGTGCGCCGAGATCGGCGAGCGCGAAGGTCGTCGCGCGCTGCGCGCCGCGGGCATCGATCCGAGCCACCCGACGCGGCCCATCGCGCCCTGAGCCGTCAGCGGCGGCCTACGGCGCGCGCGGTGGTAGAATGCACTCGATGACCGGCCCTGCGCTGGCGCGCCTGACCTACTCCGAGTACCTCGCGCTCGAGCGAGCGAGCACGGTCAAGCACGAGTACGTCGACGGAGCCGCGATCGCGATGGCGGGCGGCTCGATCGAGCACGGTCGCCTCGCGACCCGGCTGGCGTGGCTCGTCCAGCGTGGGCTCGAGGGCCGGCCGTGCGACACGTTCGGCTCCGACGTGCGCGTGCGAACGCCCAACGGGAGCGCGTACTACCCCGATCTGACGATCGTCTGCGGCCACCTCGAGCGCGATGCCGAGGACGCGGAGACGATCACGAACCCCGCCGTGATCGTCGAGGTGCTCTCGGACAGCACCGAGAGCCGCGATCGCACCACGAAATTCCGACAGTACCGGCGCCTGCCCTCGCTCCGAGAGTACGTGCTGGTGTCGCAGGACGATCCGTTCGTGGAGGTCTGGCGCCGCGAGAGCGGTCGGTGGGCGCTCGCGCAGGAGGTCGGCCGCGGGGCGACGTTCCGTCTCGAGGCGGCGGACGTGGAGATCGCGGTCGACGAGCTCTACCGCGATCCGCTCGCGACGGCGTGATCGCCGCGATCACTCCCCGCCTTCGACCTCGCCGGTGGCGTCGCGGCGGATGCCGAGCGCCTTCATCTTCTTGTAGAGGTGGCTCCGCTCGAGGCCGAGGTCGGCCGCGGTGCGCGTGATGTGGCCCTGATGGTGCTCGAGCGAGCGCAGCACGAGGTCGCGCTCCGCCTCTCTCGCCATCTCCTCGAGCGGCGCGCCCGGCCGGTAGTAGCCGCCGCCGCTGCTCGCGCCGCCGCTGCCGACGTGCGCGCGGACGTCGCTCTCCACGATCACGTCGGCCGGCACCAGGATCACCAGTCGCTCGACGAGGTTGCGCAGCTCACGGACGTTGCCCGGATAGTCGTGCTTCGAGAGCGCGGCGAGCGCGCCGTCGCTGAAGCTCTTGCCGCGCCGATCGTTCGCGGCACACGCGACGCGGAGGAAGTGCGCCGCGAGCAGCGGCACGTCCTCGGCGCGCTCGCGCAGGCTCGGCACGCGCAGCGGCACGACGTGCAGTCGATCGAAGAGGTCGGCGCGGAAGCGACCCTCCTCGATCTCCTTCTTGAGCGGCTTGTTGGTCGCCGCGACGACCCGCACGTCGACCTTGAGCAGATCGCCGCCGCCGACGCGCTCGATCTCGCCCTCCTGCAGGACGCGGAGGAGCTTCGCCTGCATCGGCGCGGGCATGTCGCCGACCTCGTCGAGGAAGAGCGTGCCGCGCGTAGCCCGCTCGAACTTGCCGCGTCGCTGCTTGGTCGCGCCGGTGAACGCGCCCGCCTCGTGCCCAAAGAGCTCGCTCTCGATCAGCTCGCTCGGCACCGCCGCGCAGTTGAGCTTCTCGAACGGGCCCTTCGCGCGCTTGCTGCCGCGATGCACCGCGGCGGCGACGAGCTCCTTGCCGGTGCCGCGCTCACCCATGATCAGCACGTTCGCGCTCGCGCTCGCCGCGAGCGCCATCTGATCGCGCAGCGCGCGCATCGGCGCGCTCTCGCCGAGCAGCCCCGACGACTCGCCGATGCGCTCGCGCAGCGTCTCGTTCTCGGTCGCGAGGCGCGTGAACTGGAGCGCGCGCTCCAGCGAGAGCAGCAGGCGATCGGTGCCGATCGGCTTCTCGAGGAAGTCGTGCGCGCCCAGCCGCGTCGCCTCGATCGCGGTCTCGATCGTGCCCTGTCCGCTCATCACGAGCACCGGCGCCTCGACGTGCGCGTCGCGCAGCGCGCGGATCAGCGACAGCCCGTCCATCCCCGGCATGTTCACGTCGACGAGGAACGCGTCGTAGGCGCGCGTGCGCACCTTCTCGAGCGCGATCTCCGCGCTCCCCGCCACGTCGACGTCGAAGTCCTCGACCCGCAGCGCGCGAGAGAGCGTCGAGAGAATGTTCTTCTCGTCGTCGACGACGAGGATCGCAGCCTTGGGCATCGCCCGAAAGCTACCACCGCTCGCCGCCGAGAGCGCGCACCTCGCCGCCCGCCTCTTCCGCCCTCCGGGGCGAGCACTCCTGCTGGCTCGCATCGCGCGCACGATCGTCCAGTCGGGCGCGCGGAGCGCGCGCGCTGCTCGGCGCGTATCGGCCGAGCCTCGAGGCTCGGTCGATCGCCAGCAACCACCCAACCATCGGCAGCAGTCCGGCCACTCGCTCGTGACCCACCGCGGTCAGCAGGCGCGGGCCGTGGGACCTCTGCGACCTCGCGCGGCGGGGCCGTACGAAGCTCTTCCCGAGCACGCGAAGGTCGGGCGGACGCGCGCGGAGCGAGCGCTCCGATCGACGCTCCGCTCGCCGAAGCCACCCTGAGCTCCCGCGGCAGCCCGCCGTGCCCAGGGAGCCGAGGACCCATGGCCCGCGCCCCACCGAGACCTCGCAGGGGGCTCGACCCCGCTCTCAGCCGTCGCCGTCGAGATCGCGCGGCAGCAGCAGGCCGTCTTTCGCGAGCTGCCGCCGCGCGGTGCTCACATCGACGCCGAGCTGCTCGCTCTCGCGGTGCAGGATCTCCTCGATCGAGCTGACCACGTGCACCTGCTTGCGATGCTTCGAGAGCAGCATCATCCCGGCCATCGCGCTCCGCAGCACCGAGCCGCGAAAGCCCTCCGCGCGCAGCACGATGTAGAGCGCCTCGTAGTGCGGCATCATGTCGTCCGCGAGCTGCACCATCGCCTTGCGCTCGAGGTCGCCGGGAGGAGGCGTCTTCCCGTCGGAGATCGACAGGTAGATCAGCCTGTCACCGGCGGCCCGACGCGCGTCGGGGATCTCACGGCGCAGCTGCTCGATGTCCGCGAGGGTCGTCTCCTCCCAGAGCACCGCGAACACCTTGCCGATTCGGGAACGAACGTAGCTCACGCGAAGCTCTCCTCCGCGCGAGAGCTCTCCGCCGCCGGGATGGCGCACTCGGAAGCGCACGCGGCGGACGGCTCACGCCGCCTGTAGGCCCACGCTGCTGACGATCTCGCGCAGCAGCGCGCCATTGTACTCGGCGCGAGCCTGCACGAACACCGCGGACCGGCACGCGCGCGCGCCCCAGCGTCGCTTCTCGAGCTCGGCGTCCATCCCGAGGTGGACCGTGCGTGCGCCCACCTGCCTCGCGCGCTCGATCACCTGCCGCAGGCACTGCTTGTAGAGGCGATGGGACTCGATGTACCGAGGGTCCAGCCCGCAGAAGAGCGGCGCGTAGTGATCGGCGTGTCGGTGCGCCGCCCAGAACCCGACGGGCGTGCCGTCGGCGGGCCCTCCCTGCGCCGGCACGATGCGCAGCGTGCCGATCTCCCACGCCGGGCTCTGCAGCAGCGTCTCGATCAGCGACTCCGGGAGCTCGAACGTGTTCATCCGCCGGTTGCGCGACGCGACGCTGGCGTACAGCCGATGCAGCGATGCGGCGAGCCCCGCGGCCGGGCGGTCGCGATCGTGCATCTCGACCCGGTACATCGCGCCATCGGCGATCACCTGCCGCGCGAGGCGCCGGCTGCGCGGTGACAGACGCGCGATCATCTCCTCCTCGCTGCCGTCCAGATCGACCAGGTGCGTGTCGAGCGCAGGCATCTTCACGAAGCCTTCCTCGAGCAGGAACCCATCGAGCTCGGCGTCGTCTCCCGGCAGCTCGCGCAGCACCAGCGCGTCCGCGCCGCGCGTCTCCTGCACCTCGACCGCCTTCTCGAGGAGCATCGAGAGCGCGCCGCGCCACGGCCCGCTCGGGTCGACCCAGAGGTGCCGCCCCTCGGAGAGGTTCGACCCGGTGAGCGTGACCCGCGACGTCAGGAAGTACGGATCGCGCTCGCGGAGCCGCTCCACGGCCTCCGAGATCTTGGCGCGCATCAGCATGTCGTCCTTCTGCAGCGCGGTGCAGAGCGACGTCATCGCGACCGCTCGCCCCGCCGCGTCGCGGACCACGAGGTAGTCGAAGTCCCATCGATGCTCGATGCGCCGCTGCGTGTGATCGAACGCGCGCTCGGCGAGATCCATCGCGTCCCAGCTCACGCAGCCGACGCTCCCGAGCGCGCCGTCCCACTCCGCGCGGTCGATCGCGCGGATCGTCTCGCTGTGCGTCAGCGTCAGCGACTCGCGCTCCTCGCGCACCCGGCGCTGATGCGCGGTCGCCGCGAGCGCCCGCCCTGCCGCGCTGCGCGGGAGCACCACGTCGACCGGCGCGTGCTCGACGATCGCCGCGAGGAACGTCTTCTCCGCGATCGGCGCGCGATCCCGCACCACCGACTCCGCGAAGAGGTCGTCGAGATCCGCGAGGCGGACGCCCTCCTGCGCGAGCACCGCGGGGACGTGCTTCGAGAGCCCGTCGATCAGGCGATCGATGTCCTCGAGCGAGTGCGAGCGCGTGATGCCGATGCGGAGCCCGGCGCGGCGCATCGGCACCGCGGGGTACATCGACACGTTGACGTAGAGCCCGTCCTTCGCGAGCCGCTCCGCCATCTCGGCGGCGACGCGCGGCAGCCCGCAGCGCACGAACATGATCGGCGTCTCGTTCTCGACCAGGAGCGGGAGCCCCGCCTCGACCATCCGCCGGTTCGTGTACGCGACGCGCTCGGCGAGCTCGCGCTGCAGCGGCGGGAGCTCGTCCGAGACGTGCAGCCGCGCGGACGCGAGGGCGGCGCCGAGGAGCGGCGGCTGCAGCGGTCCGCTGAACACGCACGGACCACCGCACATGCGCACGCGCTCGCACTCCTCGCGATCGGCGAACACCAGCGCCGCGCCGCCGCCCGCGAACGCCTTCGCGAGCGAGGTCGCGACGACCATGCGCGGGTGCAGCTCCATGCGCGACAGGATCGAGCCGCGACCGTGCTCGCCGCACCACGACATGCCGTGCGCGTCGTCGACGTAGAGGCGCACGTTGTCGGCGATCGCGAGCAGCCGCTGCAAGAGCCCAACGGGCGCCAAGTCACCGTACATGCTGGTGATTCCGTCGGTCGCGAACCACACGGTGCGGTGCTCGCGGGCCAGACGTGCGATCAGCTCCTCGGCGCGCTCGAGGTGCTCGTGGCGGACGATCTCGACGCGCGCGCCGGCCGCACGCGCGAGCGTCGCGGCGCGCTGCACGCTGTAGTGCACCTGGTGATCGAGGACGATCGCGTCCTTCTCGGTCAGGAAGGTGTCGAACGCGGCCTGGTGCGCGAGCGTCGTCGTCTGCACGGTCAGCGCGTGCGCTCCGAAGATGCGCGAGAGCGTCTCCTCGAACTCCTCGTAGGGCGGCGCCGACAGGTAGCCGCGCGACGACGCGAACTGCGTCCCGTAGCGCCGCGTGAGCTCGATCGAGCCCTCGATCAGCGCCGGGTGCGACTCGAGACCGAGATACCCGCACGAGCCGAACGAGAGCAGATCCCGCCCGTTCAATCGGATTCGCCGGCCCGATAGCTCGACGTCGTCACAGGTCTGGAAGAACAGGCCGCGCCGGCGCGCGTCGGCGTGAAGGGTCTCGATCATCGACAGCAGCTCGGACGTTTCCACGAATCCTCCTCGGAACGAGCCTCTCCCCTCGCGCGACGCCGCGCGTCGAACGGGGAAGAGGCGATGGATGTCTGGGGCCTCGGACGAGCGCGCGCGAGCCTCAGCGCTCGCGCCGCACGTACAGCTTCGTGATCAGGAAGGGCCTCTCGAAGATGTCCTCGGGGATCGCGACGTTGAGCGCCGCCATGCGGTGCTCCTCGTCCGACACCACGACGAGCGGCGAGATCCCGAGCACCGGCGGCAAGAACGTCGACGAGATCGGGAAGTTCAGCAGCACGTCGTCCCGCAGGACGACCTCGCGCTCGCCGGTCTCCACGTCGATGCGGATCACCTGCAACTGGAAGGGGTCGAGCGCGTAGAGCCAGTCCTCGCCCTCTCGGAAGTTGAGCCCCTTGAGCGCCTCGGCGAGCACGCCCTCGGGCCGCTCCACGACGCGCACGATGTCGGCCGCGCGCTCGTGCGGGGCGCGCGCATCGGTCAGCGACGCGATCGGGATCCCCCAGAGGCCCCCCGTGCACGTGTTGCCGAAGTAGAGCTGCCCGTCGCGCGACTCGAGCGAGCCGACGCCCGGCGCGAACCCACCCGCGAGCTGCAGCGGCACGTCGTCGACCACGACTCCGTCGGGGAACGGACAGCCGGAGAGCGCGGGGATCATGTCGGCCGGCGCGAAGCCCGCCGGGAACACGCCGGGCTGCACCGAGCCCTCGGGCGTGATCACCCAGAGCGCGCCGATGCCAGCCTCGGAGATGACCCAGAGACCCTCGTCGGTGATCTCGAAGTCCTCGGGGAACACGATCGGATAGCCGGCGAGCGAGATCGTGCGCACGAGCGTCGCGTCGAGGCGGCGGGTGCGGCGATTCCACGAGTACGCGTACTCGTGGAGCTCGGGCTCGGTCAGCACGCCCGGCGCCGGGAAGCCGCCGGGATCGAGCACCACCAGCGTCCCCTCGGGCGTGATGTGCATCGCGAACGGGAGCAACCAACCGCGCGCCGGCGGCGGGAGGACGCCGACCTCACGGCCCGTGAAACGATCGAGCGCGACCACGCGACCGTTCAGCGGCTCGGCGGTGAACACGAAGCGCTCGTCGCCCGCGACGCCGTGCGGGAGGTTGTCGCGCTGGGCGAAGTCGTATGCGATCGCATTGCGCGTGACCGCGATCGCGAGCGCCTCTTCGGCCTGGCCGGGCGCCTCGATCTCGTCGGCGGGCAACGGCTCGCTGCATCCCGCGAGGATCGCGAGGCTCAACGCGATCGAGGTGCGTCGCCATCCGGTCGTCGAGCTCGTACTTGGGTCTCGCATTCGCATCTCCTCCGCAGCAGACGGGTATGCGTCAGAAGTACCATGCAGCGGCGCGAGCCCTTGTCGGGGTGTCCCCCGACAGCACCGTCGATACGCGCTCCGCTCTCAGTCGTCGCGCGCGTCGCGGAGGCCGAGCTCCTTCATCTTCGTCTGCAGGCTCTTGCGTGAGATCTTCAGCAGGCGCGCGGTGTGCGTCACGTTGCCGCCCGTCTGCTGCAGCGCGCGGACGATGTAGTCGCGCTCGACCTTCGCGGCGGCCTCGCGCACCAGCTCCTTGAGGCCGATCTCGCCGCTGGTCGCGGGGTCGCCGTCGTGCTCGTCGTCGTCGTCGGCGCCGTCGTCGGCCGCCTCGGGCGGACGTGACGAGCCGGGCGCGCGCTGCTGCCCGGGGGAGCTCGACGGCGCGCTCCTCAGGTCGGGCGGAAGATCTCCGTGGCTGATCTGATCGCCGTCGCAGAAGAGCGTGCAGCGCTCGATCACGTTCTCGAGCTCGCGGATGTTGCCGGGCCAGCCGTGCGCCAGCAGCACCTCCATCGCCTGCTCGCTCACGCCCGTCAGCTGCTTCTTGTTCAGCCGCTCGCGGAAGCGCCGCACGAAGTGCTCGACGAGCAGCGGGATGTCGCTCCTGCGCTCGCGCAGCGGCGGCAGGCGCACCTGCACGACGTTCAGGCGGTAGTAGAGATCCTCGCGGAAGCGCTGCACCTTGATCTCTTCGGCGAGATCGCGGTTCGTCGCCGCGACGAGGCGCACGTCGACGCGGATCGTCTTGATGCCGCCGACGCGCTCGAACTCCTGCTCCTGGATCGCGCGCAGGAGCTTCACCTGCATGCTGACCGGGATCTCGCCGATCTCGTCGAGGAAGAGCGTGCCGGCGTGCGCGAGTTCGAAGCGCCCCGGCTTGCTCGTCACCGCGCCGGTGAACGCGCCCTTCTCGTAGCCGAAGAGCTCGCTCTCGATCAGCTCGCGCGGGATCGCCGCGCAGTTCACGCGGATGAACGGCTTGTCCTGGCGGCTCGAGTGCTCGTGGAGCGCGCGCGCGATCAGCTCCTTGCCGGTGCCGCTCTCGCCGGTGATCAGCACGGTGCTCGGCGTGTCGGCGACCTTGTCGATCACCGAGTAGACCTCGAGCATCGGCTGCGACTGCCCGATGAGGCGGTAGCGCCCTTGCTCGGGGGGCTCCGCGCCGAAGTGCGAGGACGCGAAGTCCTTCTCGCTGAGCTCGACGGTGCGCGCGGCCTTGTCGACGACGTTCTTGAACTCGTGCCGATCGAAGGGCTTGGTGACGTAGTCGAAGGCGCCGAGCTTGAGCGCCTCGACCGCGGTGTCGACGGTGCCGTGCGCGGTGATGATGATCACCGGCAGCTCGGGCTTGCCCTCGACGATGCGCTTGAGGAGCTGCATCCCGTCGAGCTTCGGCATGCGGAGATCGCTGATCACCACGTCGACGTGGTGCTCGGAGAGCATCGCGAGCGCCTGCTCGCCGTCCTCCGCCATCAGCACGTCGTAGCCGTCGCGCTGGAGCTGCGCGCCGAGCACGCGGCGCAGGTTGGGCTCGTCGTCGGCGATCAGGATCTGCTTCTTGTCGCGCATGGGCTCCGTCGGTGGCGCGTCACGGCTCGAGGCATCCGCGCGCTCGGTCCTCGGCAGGTTGGTCGTTCCCCAGCCCCGAGCACAGGAAAATCGCGACCTCGCGCGCGACCGGCGCGCCCGCCGCGATCTCGTGCTGTCCGACGCCCGGGATCGCCGCGACCGCGCGGCCCAGCTCGCTCCCGGAGCTCTGCGCGGAGTGGAAGAGCGCGGAGTGACGGACGCCGAGCCCGGCGAGCATCGCCGCGTCGCCCGCGAGCGCGAACACGACGCCGGCGCGCGACACGCCGCGCGGGCTGGCCTCGGGCGCGCCCGCGATCAGATCGTTCGTTCCGTCGCCGTCGACGTCGCCGATCGCCAGCGACGCGCCGAGCCCGATCCGGCCGTCGTCGCCGCACGTCACGTCGGCGTCCGCGAGG
>JALYRN010000602.1 GCA_030855295.1 Myxococcota bacterium
CGGCGGAAGCGCGCGCGCGGGCTCACGCACGCGAGGCGATCGATCCACGCCTGCGCGCCCTCGGGCACCGCGACGTGCGCCGGGAGCCGCGGCAGCTCGTGCGTGAGCTGGCGGAACAGGATCTGCGCCGGCGTCTCGCCGTCGAACGGCGGCGCGCCGGCCAGCAGCGACCACGCGACGCAACCGAGCGCGTAGAGATCGGTCCACGGCCCGAGATCGCGCCAGTCGCCGCGCACCTGCTCGGGCGCCATGAACCCCGGCGTGCCGATCAGCTCGCCGTCGCGTTGGTCGGCCGGCGAGTCGCTGCCCTGCGCGTGCGCGATGCCGAAGTCGGTCAGCAGCACGTCGGCGCGCGAGCGATCGGCGCAGTGCGAGACCAGGACGTTCGCGGGCTTGAGGTCGCGGTGGATCACGCCGCGCGCGTGCGCGTGCGCGAGCGCATCGAGGAGCACGCGCATCACAGAAGCGACCTCGGGCCACGCGAGCGGCGCGGTGAGCGCGCCTCCCTCCGCGAGCTCCATCGCGAGGTACGGGCTGCCGCCGACGAGCCGCCCGCCGCTGCGCGCCCCGGCGTCGGCCGGCAGCACGCCGAAGTCGAGGATCGTCACGATCGCCGGGTGATCGAGGGCGGCCATGCGCTCCGCCTCGCGCCGGAACGCCGCGACGTAGCCGACCGAGAGCGCGCGCTCTCCGCGCAGCACCTTCAAGGCGACCGGCACGTCCTGCGCGACGTGCACGCCGCGCCATACCTCGCCCATCCCGCCGCGCCCGATCGGCGCGTGCAGCTCGAACGGACCGATCGCGATCGCGCCCTCCACGCGGATGCACGATACCCGATCCCGTCGTGCGCTACTTCCGGCGCGGCGCGCCGCCGAAGAGCTTCAGCAGCGCGGGCTGGAACAGGAGCGTCGAGAGCAGCGACATCGTCAGCGCGGCCGCGATCAGCTCGCCGAAGTGCCGCACCGGCACGAAGCCCGAGAAGAGCAGCACGCAGAAGCCCAGCACCAGCGTGACGGTCGAGACCACGATCGCGCGACCGGTGCCTCGCGCCGAGCGCAGGATCGCCGCGCGCCGGTTCAGCCCGCGCCGCTCCTCCTCCATGAGCCGCGCGAACGCGTGGATCGTCGAGTCGACCGAGACACCTATGGCGACCGAGAACACGATCGCGGTGCTCGCGTCGAGCGCGATGCCACGCACCCACATCCACCCGAAGCAGCCGAGGAGCGGCACGATGTTCGGCGGGATGCTGAGCAGACCCAGGCGGATGCTGCGGAACAGCAGCGTCAGCGTCGTGAAGATCACGATCATCGAGAGCGTCAGGCTGCCGATCGTGTCGCGCACGACCGAGTCGACGCCGTGCGACCCGATGTACGCCTCGCCGACCATCGACCACCGCACGCCCTCGAGCGAGCCGAGCTCTTCTTGCAGGCGCTCCTCGGTCGCGCGGATCACGCGGATCGATCGCTGCGCGCCGATGTCGCCGAGGCGCGTCTCGATGCGCGCGTGGCGCCCGTCGGACGTGAGGTACGCGTCGAGCGGGCTCGGCTCGAGGCGGCCGAGCAACGTCGCGAGCGCGGCGACCTGCTCGCGCGAGCGGAACGGCGTGCGCGCCTCGCCGTGCTCGACGCCTGCGATGCGGCGCCACGTCTCCCAGAGATAGTCCGACGCGCTCGTGGTGCGCAGGATGCCGGGCTGCTGATCGAGCCACGCCGAGACGCGGTCCATCGCCGCGAGCACCTCGGGATCGCGCATCCGACCCTCGTCGTCGGAGTCGAGCACGATCTCGAGCGGCCGCACGCCCGAGAGCTGGCGGTCGACCAAGCGCATCGAGACGACGATCGGATCGTCCTCTTCGAACGTGTCGGAGAGCGAGGTGTCGGTGCGGATGTCGGTCAGCGACCACGCCGCCGGCGCGGCGACCGCGAGCGTCGCCGCGATCACGATCCAGGGCCGGCGCACGATGCGAGCCGTCATCCGGACCAGCACCTTCTCGATCAGCCCGCGGCCGATGTTCTCGGACTCGGCGTTCGTCGGCTTCTTGTGCGTGGGCGCCGCGAAGAACGTCAGCGCCGCGGGCACGAAGCAGATCGTGACGACGTACGCGGTCAGCGTGCCGAGCGCGCCGACGAGGCCGAAGCGCCGCAGCATCTGGGTCTCGGAGATCATCAGCGCGCCGAGCCCGGCCGCGGTCGTGAACGAGGTCAGGAAGCACGCGACCGCGAGGTGCTTCATCGCGATCTTGCTCGCGGCGACGCGATCACCGCTCCGGCGGAGCTCTTCTCCGTAGCGCCCGATCAGATGCACCGAGTCCGCGAGGCCGATGATGATCAAGAGCGTCGGCAGGACGTTCATCAAAATCGTCATCGGCTCGCCGACCGCGGCCATCGTGCCGATCACGATCATCACCGTCATGCCGACCGTGACGAGCGGCAGCATCATCCCCGGCAGCCACCGGAACGACGCATAGAGCAGCAACACGCAGACCAGCAGCGTCATCGGGACGAGCACGGTCTGATCGGACGTCATCCGCTCGCTGATCTCGGCGCGCAGATGAGGCAGCCCGGCGACGTTCAACGTCACGCCCTCGGGCGTCGGGTTCGCCGCGAGCCACGCGTCGATCGCGCGCAGCGCCGCGATGCGCTCCGCGCCGGTGCCGAGGGCGGGATCGAGCCGCAGCACCACCGCCGTGAGACCGCGATCGGCGCTGACGAGACGCCCCTCGATCAGCGGCGCGTCCGCGAGCGCGCGCCGGACCGCGGCGACGTGGGCCTCGGAGACCTCGTCACCGGCGACCACCGGCTGCACGTCGGAGGTGCCGTCGCCGACGCGCTCGGCGACCGTGTAGAGCCCCATCGGGAAGCGATCCGCGTCGCTCGCGATCAGCGTCTCGAGCGCCGCCTCGAAGCGCGGATCGAGCGGCGCGTCGCCCTCGCCGTCCTCGAGATCGTCGAGATCGTCGAGGTCCTCGAGCGCCCCGAGATCGTCGAGGTCCTCGAGCGTCTCACCGCCCGCCGCGGCGACCGGATCCGAGCCCGGCAGCGGCGTCACGGTCAGGCTGTCGACCCGCACGACCGTCGGCTCGCTCTGGAAGTGGCGCGAGAGGCGGTGCACGTAGCGCAGCGGCGTGAGCGCGGTCGCGTCCTCGGCGCTGATCAGCAGCGCCACGACGCTGTCGGTGTCGCCGAAGTTCTCGCGGAACGCGCGCACGCGCTCCTCGTACCCGCCGAACGAGATGATCAGGTTCTCGGGCGATGAGTCGGTGCGCAGCTTCGGGATCTGCGACGCGCAGAGCACGGTCAGGAGCGCGAGCGCCCCGATGACCAGCCCCCGGCGCGCGGTGATGAAGTCACCGAACCGTGCGAGGAATCGATCGAGCATCGAGAAACGGCGCCGAGTCTACCGGAAAACCCCGCGATGACAGCCATTTCTAGGCACACGCGACGTCGTTCGCACGCACGGCGGCGCGTCGGAGCAGCGCCGTGATGTCGTCCTCGTTCGTGCGCTCCGCGCGCATCTAGCGGCGGCGGAGCAGCGCGGCGAGCTCGAAGACGTGCTCGTCCTCTGCGCCGATCGCGCGCAGCGTCTCCTCGAGCCGCAGGAGGTACTCGTCGTTCGGTCCGCTCGGCCCTCGTGCCGTCGCGATCTGCAGGACGATGGCCTCGCTCGAGGCAGGCCCGAGGTTGCAGACGCGCGCGTCGTCGTGCACGAGGGTGACCACGCGCCCGAGCGCCTGCGGAACGCCACGGTGATCGCTCGAGCCCTGCCAGAAACGCCGCGCGAACCCGGGGAGGCGCGCCGTGCGCGCCTCGAGGTACGCGAACGAGGGGCGCCACATGAGCGAGCCGTAGCCGAATGTTCTCCACATGTCGGTGATGATCCAGGTGCGGAACGTGCCCGATGCGATCCACCGGCGGCTGAAGTCGCGGGCGGCGGAAGAGGGCGTGAGCCTGTCCGACTTCGTCCTGGAGGAGCTGCGCCGGATCGCCGAGCGACCCTCGAGGCGCGAGATCCTCGCCCGGATCGCGGCGCGCGAGCCCGTCGCGCTGTCCTCGCGCGCCGCGCGGCTCGTGCGGGCCGAGCGCGACTCGCGGTGATCGTGCTGGACGCATCGGCCGCGATCGAGCTGCTGCTCGGGACGCCGGTCGGACGCAGGGTCTCCGCCGCCATCTCGGATGCGAGCGAGACGCTGGCGGCGCCGCATCTGCTCGATCTCGAGATCGCCCAGGTGCTCCGGCGGCTGGAGGCCAGGAGGGTCGTCGCGACGGAGCGCGCGGCAGAGGCGCTCGCCGATCTCGCGGTGCTCGATGTGACCCGCTACGGCCATGACGTGCTGATCGATCGCATCTGGGAGCTGCGAGGCAGTCTCACCGCGTACGACGCTGCATACGTCGCGCTCGCGGAGGCGGCCGGCGCGCGCCTCCTGACGTGCGACGCGAAGCTCGCCGCGGCGTCGGGGCATCGAGCGACGGTTCTCGTCGTGAGGTGAGCGAGCTCTGGCGGCGTCAGCGATCGCGTCTTCGGCGCCGGGCGATCGTGAGCACGCTCGCCGCGATCATCCACGGCGCCAGCGCGCTCGCGGCGTGCGCGCCCCGCGATCCGCAGCAGCCCCCGCCCGTCCCTGCGCGCGACTCGTCGCT
>JALYRN010000603.1 GCA_030855295.1 Myxococcota bacterium
GTGCTGGAGCGCGGGCGCGAGTGGCTGCCCGGCGACTTCCCGGACGAGCTCGGCGAGCTCGCGCTCGAGCTGCGAGGCGCGCTGAACCCTCTCGGACTGCTCGAGAACAACACGCACCCGGCGGCGGGAATGGACGTCCTCTGCGCCAGCGGGCTCGGGGGGACGTCGCTGCTCAACGCGGCGATCACGCTGCGGCCCGCGCCGAACGTGTGGGCGCAGCCCGAGTGGCCCGCGGCGGTGCGCGCCGACTTCACGAGCGGCGCGCTCGATCACGACTTCGCGACCGCCGAGGCGATGCTGCGCCCCGGCACCAGCCCGATGACACGCTCGATCGCCCGCGCAGCCGCGCACCTCGCCTGCTTCGAGGAGCGCGCACGATCGCGCGGCGTTCGCACCGGCGAGCTCACGCTCAACGTCAACCACGAGCCCGGCCGCGAGCAGCACGGCGTACGTCAGGCGGCCTGCACGGCGTGCGGCAACTGCTGCGGCGGCTGCAACGTCGGCGCGAAGAACACACTGACGACCAACTATCTACCGTGCGCGAAGGATCACGGCGCGTCGCTGTTCACGCAGCTCGAGGTGACCCACCTCGAGAAGCTGCCGCTCACGCGCCCGAGCGACGCGCGCTGGCTCGTGCACTACGTGCATCACGCGATGGGCCCGCTCGGCCTGCCGGAGCGCCGCCGCGGCGCGCTGACGGCGAACGCGGTGTTCCTCGGCGCCGGCTCGGTCGGGACCACGCGCATCCTGATGCGCTCGGAGCGAGAGGGCCTCGCGCTCTCCGAGCACCTCGGCTCGCGCGTCTCGGCGAACGGTGACGTGCTCGGCGCGATCTACAACACGGACGTGAGGACGGGCGTCGTGCCCTTCCGCGACACGCGCGCGCCCGCAGGCGCCGGACAGGCCGCGGTGGGGCAGACGATCTCCACGTACGCCGACTTCCGGAGCGACTCGGCGCGGCTGCCGCTCGACGAGCAGTTCGTGCTGCTCGACGGCGTCATCCCTCGGCCGTTCGTACCCGCCGCGGCGCGGCTCCTGAGCCTCCATCCGGCGGCGCTCGCCGGTGCCATCGGATCACCGGCCGCGCTCGGGCGCCTCGGCCGCGATGCGTTGATGGGCCTCTACCCGTCGCCCGAAGGCGCGCTCGGCCACTCGATGATCTTGCTCGCGTGCGGCCACGACAGCGCCAGCGGGCGCTACGTCGCGCACGGCGAGAGCCTCTACGTCGCGTGGCCCGGCATCCTCGAGGAGCGCTCGTTCCGCGCGATCCGGCGCGAAATGGAGGCGTACGCGGAGCGGATGGGCGGCGTGTTCATCGCCAACCCGCGGAGCGAGCTCGTCGGCGGCGCGATGCAGGCGACCCATCCGCTCGGCGGCGCAACGATGAGCGATGCGATCGCGACCGGCGTCGTCAGCCACCTCGGTCAGGTCTGGGATCCGACCGGCGACGTGCACGAAGGGCTCTTCGTCACCGACGCCGCCGCGATCCCGCGCTCGCTCGGAGCGCCCCCGCTGATCACGATCACCGCGCTCGCCGAGCGCGCAATGCGTCATGCGCTCGCCGAGCGCGCGATGCGGCAGGCGCTCGCGCCTACCTGAGCATCGTGCCAGCGATCAGCGGCCGAGCACGACGGTTCGCGCGCGGTCCCGCCGCGGTCTGGGATAAGCTCGTCGGTCGATGTCGTCGACGCCGTACGTCCCCGAGGTCCACTGCCAGCAGCTCGCCGAGCTCTCGTCGCTCTACGGCGCCGTCGAGGCGGTGTCCGCGGGGTACGACTTCGGCCGCCATCCGTACTTCCTCTGGGCGTCGCGGCCCGAGACCGATCGCGAGGCGTTCCGCGCGAGCCAGGTTCCGTTCCGCTTCGCGGTCGAGGGGTGGGCGCAGGCGCTCTCGGCCGTGCTCGCGCGCACCCCGCGCTCCGAGCTGCGCCGCGGGCTCGTGCGCAACATCGCCGACGAGCACGGAGACTCGATCGAGCAGAGCCACGAAGCGTCGTTCGAGCGCTACCTGCGAGCGCTCGGCGCGGCCGACGCCGAGCTGCGCCGGCCGTGCCCGATCGCCGTGCGCGCGTTCCAGCAAGCGACGACGAACTTCTGCCTCGTCCATCCGTACGAGGCGGGCGCGGCGGCGCTCGGCATCATCGAGCACCTCTACATCGGCATCAGCGCCGACATCGCGCGGCGCGTCGTCGATCGCGGCTGGGCGGCGCCGGGCGCGCAGGATCACTACGCGGTCCACGAGGAGCTCGACGTGCACCACGCGCGCGAGCTGCTCGATCTCGCGCGGCCCGCGTGGACGGACGCGCGCGGCCGCGACGACGTGGCGCTCGGCCTCTCGATCGGCGCGCATCACTTCTGGCAGCTGTACTGCGATCTGTTGCCCGCCCGATGAGCGCGCCGCCGCCCGCGAGCGACCTCGCGTTCTCGCAGGTGCGCGAAGACCCCCTGATCGACGAGCGCGTGATCGAGCTCGTGGCCGCCCGGCTCGGGCGTCCGATCCGCGTGCTGATGGTCGCCTCCGGTGGCTGCACGGCGCTCGGGCTCCTCGCGCTCGAGCAGGTCGAGCGCGTGGTCGCGGTCGACGCGAACCCGGCGCAGCTCTGTCTGGTCGAGCTCCGCCGCCAGGCGATGATCCACCTGCCGCTCGCCGACCAGCTGCGGTTGCTCGGCGCCGAGCCGTGCGACGGCGAGGTGCGAGCCGCGACGTACGCGCGGCTTCGCGCGCACCTGCCGGAGCCGACGCGCGCTCACTTCGACGCGCGCCCGGACGAGATCGCGTCGGGCGTGCTGCACGCGGGCCGCTTCGAGGCGCTCTTCCGCGAGCTCACGATCGCGCTCGCCGACGCCGATCTCGATCCGCTCGCGCGCCCGGCCGAGGCGGCCTCGAGCCCGCGCTTCCGAGAGGTGTTCGAGCGCGTGTTCGAGCGCGGCGCGCTCGCGCAGCGCTTCGGTCCGGCGGCGGTCGACTACTCGATGGACCGCTCGTTCGGCGAGCACTTCGCGGACGTGTTCGCGCGCGCGCTCATGCGCTGGCCGACGGGGGAGAACTATTTCCTGCACCAGGTCTTCGAGGAGCGTTACCTCGATGTGCCGGGCGGTCGCCCGCCCTGCCTCGAGCAGGCGACGCAGGCGGCGGCGATCGCGCGCGGCGCCGAGCGGCTCGAGCTCGCGAGGCATCGCTTCGACGAGGCGCTCGATGCCATCGCGGACGAGGCGCTCGCCCACGAAGCGCCGTTCGATCTCGTGCAGACGTCGAACATCTCGGACTGGATGCCGGTCGGCGAGCTGCGCGCGCTGCTGGTGCGAGTGCGCGGGATCCTCTCGCCGGGCGGCGCGGTGCTCGGCCGGCGGCTCAACGGCGACCATCGCCTCGCGGACGTCTTCGCCGACGTGCTCGAGGTCGACGGCGCGCTGTGCGACGAGCTCGTCTCGCGCGATCGCTCGTTCTTCTATCGCGAGGTCGTGGTCGGATTCCGTTCCGGAGGTGGGCCTTGAAGCTCGTGCGTGTGCGCCCCGAGGATCGCCCTCGGTTCGAGGAGCGGCTGGCGCGCTTCGATCTGCACTGGACCTATCCCTACGGCGACGACCGCTTCCGGCTCGATCACGGCCGCGAGTACTACGCGTTCTTCGATCGTCTCGGTGAGGTCAGCGCGCACGCGTGGGTCGCGGGCGACGAGATCGTCGGCGTCGGCATCGCCGTGCTGCGGAGCGTGCCCTTCCAGCGCGGCGGTCCGGCGCGCCGGGTCTGGTACCTGTGCGACGCCAAGGTGGATCCCGCGCACCGCGGTCAGAAGCTCTCGTTCCGCGCGGCCGGCCAGCAGTTCCTGCAGCACTACGTCCGCGCGCCGCGCGCGTACGGCATCTCGATGAACCCCGGCGACGGCAGCGAGAACGGCGTCGTGCGCCACGCGCTGCGCTACAAGCTCGCGCCGCTCCGCGTCGCCGGCACGCTCGCGATCCACTCGTTCGACGCCGCCGCCATGCGCGCGATCGAGCCGCTGCTGATGCGGCACCGCGGCCCGGTCAGCTACCTCTCGCTCGAAGGCAAGAAGGACCTCGTGATGGACAGCACGAAGTCCCGCCTGCCGCTGCTGCACGTCCAGTTCGGCCCCTGCGCCGAGCGCGGCATCCCCGGGCCGCTCGACGGACAGACGCACATGTTCTGTGCGCTCGAGGGCGACGCGCTGAGCCGCGAGCTCGCGTCCGAGGGCGTGAAGCCGTCGGCGACCGCGACGATCCTCGCGCACCGCATGCACGACTGCGACTGGCAGTTCGTGCTCACGAGCGACATCTGAGTCAGCAGGAGTGCTCGCCCCGGAGGGCGCGCACGGGAGCGCGCGCTTCGCGTGCGGACGGAAGCGCCCGGAGCGCGCGAGCCGATTCATCGACAGCAGCTGATCTGAGCAGCGCGTCTCGGCGCCGACGCCCACGGGGCGCGGTCGATCGCATCGACGTACACTGAGCTTGCCACGGTGGTCGTGGCGGACGGAGGGCGCGATGGAGCTGCCGGGCCGGAGCGCGAGCATCATCGCCACGATCGCGATCGTGAGCGCCGCGCTGACGGCTCCGCAGAGCGCGCGCGCGCAGCAGCGCGAGGATCCCGACCGCGGCGCAGAAGAGCCCGTCGCTCCCCCGC
>JALYRN010000604.1 GCA_030855295.1 Myxococcota bacterium
GGCGACGCTGATCGAGGCCGAGCTCGCCCCCCCGGAGCGAAGGACGCGGCGCTACGCGCGAGCGAGGCGCTGGCGGCGCGCGACGCGTCGCTCGCGAGCGAGCAGCAAGCCCGGGCTCGCGCGGAGGACGAGGCTCGAGTGAAGGACGAGTTCCTCGCCACCCTCTCGCACGAGCTGCGCACGCCGCTGAACGCGATGATGGGATGGCTCGCGATGATCGAGCGCAGGCCGAACGACGGGCTCGACGATGAGGTCGACAACGTCGACATGCTGCAGTTCCTGCTCGAGATGGAGGGATATGAGGTCGATACGGCCTCGAACGGTCGCCAGTGCCTGGAGCGCATGCGAGCGGTTCGCCCCGACGCCGTGGTGCTCGACCTGATGATGCCGGTCATGAGCGGCTGGGAGGTCCTCGAGACTCTGGCCGCCGACGGGAACCTCCGGAGCGTGCCGGTCATCGTCGCGAGCGCGGGCGACGCACGCGCCGCCGCAGGCAAGTACGGGAGGTCATGGGCGCAGAAGCCGCTCGACCTGGATCGTCTCGTCGCGCTGCTCCGTGAGCTCGTCGTCTCGCGCTGATCGCGCGCTCGATCCTCGACACCGGATCCACGCCCGCTCGCATGTGGTGATCCGCGTCGAAGGCCCTATGAATGCGGGGTGTATCCCCGTGCCTCACATCACCTCGAGCGCAGGCGGAGCGGACGCGCTGCTCGCATCGACCGACTGGTCGAAGACGTCGCTCGGTCCGCGCGACGGGTGGCCACAGAGCCTGCGGATCGCGGTCGGGATCTGTCTCGGCTCGCGCTTCCCCATGTTCGTCTGGTGGGGAGCGGGTCGATCGAAGCTGAACGCGTTGAGGACACAGCGCTCTCCCGAGCGGCACGGGTACGGGCGTACGACCCCGGTGAGCTCGGTATTCGGCGCGAGGGCGCAATAGCTCGCGCAGGTCGGCGAGAAGATCTCGGGGTCACATTCGACGTCGCTGGGGCTGTTGCAAGTGGGACCGCTAGAACCGATCTGGCAGCTCGCGTCCGGAGCGTGATCGAGGCAATCGAAGTACCGCCGGTAGCCGGGCGGGGTGGGCTCTTCCGTCGGTCCACCACTGGACGGGTAGCAGGACGGGATGCGCATCCCCTCGCAGCGCGTCTCGGCGAGGGGATCGCAGATTTCCGTCTCCTGCGGAGGCACACAGCTCCCATGAGCCACGCCGTCACCATCGGTCCATCCCACGCAGACACGGGCATTGAGGATGCAGCTCCGCTCCCCGCCGCCGCGGCAGCTCACACGGGTATCGCCGACACACGCGGACTCCGCGGACGTGACGCCTTCGGGAATCGCGCACGGGTCGGACGCATCGGGCATCTCGATGGCGGGCGCGTCAGGCACCCCCGCGTCCACCGACGGCGCGTCCACGGGCCCGGCGTCGCCGCAGCTCGCTCCAAAGGGTGTGCACACTCCGAGACAGCAGAATTCCGAAACGGTGCAGTCGCTGCACTCGCTCGGTGCCGGCGTGGAACACCCCGCCAGCACCACGAGCGCCAAGCAGAGCACGATCTCGAGCGGGTGACGGGGCATGGCGCCGATCGTTGCGACGACGTTGGCACCCATTCAGGCGATCTCAGTACGAACGCACGTTCAGCAGGGCATCGATCGACTCGCGCTCAGGCGGATAAGACATCGACTCTGGCGAAAGGCTCGCTTGGGAGAGGTTCGCGGGTCAACCGGGAGCCACCGAGTCGACCGCATGCGTCGTCGGGGGCTCCGTTCGTGGGCGGGCGCGGCCCGGGAGCAAGCGGAGCTGGCGGCGCACGTTCGCTCGAGACGGAGCTCGGCGGTGTGCGCCCGACGCGATGCGATGCGCGGGTCAGCCGGCGAGCGGGAGCGAGGTCTGGCGCGGCGAGAAGGGCCGCGCGGCTGGTGGCGGGGCGCGCGCGCCGAGGCTGAGTTCGCAGAGGACGCGGGCGGCGTCGGCCGGCTCGGTCGCGATCTGGACCAGGCGCATGCGGCCGCCACAGCTCGGGCACACGCTCACCTCGATCCGAAACACCCTGCGCAAGAGCCAAGCCCATGGGTGCCGCGATGGCTCGGCAGGTGGCTCGAGGTGGCCGGGCTCGCCGGCGCCGAAGAGCGGCAGCTGTCCCTTCGGCGCTGGGCGCTTCGGCACGACCTCGGCGCGCGCCGCGCTGTTGGACGCGAGCACACCGTGATATCGGAGCAAGTGGAACCTCGGCGGCGGCACGAGCGCAGCCAGGCGAGCCAAGAGGTCGAGCGGCTCGAGCACGACGGCGTGCGTGCCGTCCTTCCACGCGCGCTTGAAGGCGTAGCGGTGCTCGTCGTGGCGCTCGAGTCGCCCCTGCGCGAGTGGAGGGCGCGTGAGGTAGTGGCAGAGGCGCTCGATCTGCGCGCGGTCGCGGCCATCGATCGCGCGCTCGGCGTGCACGTCTGCGCATTTCGCCTTCGACGCTATCGAGAATTGACCCGCCTCTGCTCGTGAGAACTGGTCCACTGATCACACGCTCACGATTGACCGCTGACGAGCCAGCCGAGAGGCCTGACCCGTGACCTCGCCGCACGCCGTGCCGGACTCGCTTTCCGGCCCCAGAACGCCGCGAAGCCGGCCCGGGGTTCGGCACGACGCGAGCGGAGCCGCCCTCGTCCACGTACGCGATCGACGCCTGCATCTCGAGATAGAACTGCTCCTGACCGCCGACGAAGAGCTCGCCGTCGAGACGATGCGGCGCCTGCTGGAGCGCGCTCGGCACATCACCGCGCGCGATGCGCTCGACGTCGGTGAGGAACGAGCTCGCCTCGATCGCCTGCTCGATCGTGACGATCGCGGGGCGCGGCGTGTACTCCGCGATCACGCGGGCGGCGCCGAGCTTGGCGGCCTCCTCGGTCTCCGCGAGCACCCACGCGACGGGCATCCCGTGGAAGAAGATCTCGGCGCGCGCTTCGACGACGGCCTCGGCGTGGCCGTTGGGCGCGGGCGGGCGTGGGAAGAGCGCCTCGTCGCGCCGGCTCGCGCCGGTGTCGTTCTCGCCGGGCACGTCGTCGATCGTCAGCACCTTCACGACGCCCGGCACCTGCATCGCGGGCGCGACGTCGAGGCGATCGAGCCACGCGTGCGCGTGCGGAGACATGACCGGCCACGCAGAGAGCACGCGCGGCATGCGCGTCGCGAGGTCATCGGTGTAGAGCGCGGCTCCGGTGACGTGGTCCTGCGCGCTCTCGTGCGCGATCGCGCGGCCCACGATCCTACGATCGTCCATGCGGCGCATCGTAGCGGATCGTCGCGCGGGGCTGGTGTGGTGAGTGCAAGACGTCTATCGTCGCGCGCTCGAGCTCACGTGGGGGAGATGATGTCCGTCGCACGAATCCCGTTCACGCCCGACGACGAGAGTGCGATCCGCACCCTCACGGGCACGATGCTGTTCCTGCTGGTGATCAACTTCATCTTCGGCGGGCTCGGGCTGCTCGGTGGCTGCCTCGTGGGGTTCGGGGTGGTGGGCACGATGGCGATCCACCCGCTCGCCGGCATCGGCACCCTGATCATGGCGCTCGCGATGCTGCTCTATGCGCTGGGCATGCTGGGACAAGGCGCGCTGCTGGTGCAGGTGCGCCGGTCGCTCGATCAGATGCTGCGGACCGACTCGCAGGATCAGTCGCTGATGAGCGATGCGTTCGCCAAGCTGCGGCTCTTCTTCGGCCTCGAGGCGGTGCTCTTCCTCGTCGCGATCATGCTGACCTTCGGCAGCGCGCTCACCCAGGCGTTCGGCGCGATGATGCCCGGCCAGCTCGGCGGTGGGTTTTGAGCCCCCCGCAGGAGTGGGGCGGCGGCGCTCCTCCGGGCGGCGGCGGCGGATTCGGCGCTGCTCCAGGTGGCGGCGGGTTCGGCACGCCTCCCCCGAGCGGTGGCGGGTTCGGCACGCCTCCTCCGGGCGGCGGCGGCGAGGCCCCCCTGGGGCGCATCCCGTTCTCTCCCGACGACGAGAAGAACATCACGCAGACCGCGCTGTTCATGCGGGTCGCGGGCGGCCTCGCGCTGGTCAACGCGCTCTTCAGCATGGTCAGCGGCGTGGGCGTGGGCCTCTACCGCGGCTCGGCGATCGCGAGTGGCATCTGCGGCGGCGCGGTCATGCTGGGGATCCAGGCGCTGCTCGCAGTGCTCCTCTTCATGTCGTCGAACGCGTTCGCACGCATCGTGACCACCGACGGCGAAGACCAGAGCCATCTCGCGAGCGGCCTCAAGCAGCTGCGCGTCTACTTCATGGTCAAGGCCGTGCTGTGGGTGCTCGGCATCCTCGCCTGCTGCGTGTGCGTCGGCTTCGTGATCGTGCTCGGCGCCGCTGCCGCCGCGGAGTTCCACGCGCGCTGAGCACGCCACTTCTGGCGCAGAAAAACTCTCCGAAGCGTCGCGCACGCGAAAGTCGGCTCGCCACTCCGAGCCCTCCCGTCCGAACACGTCGGGGATCACCCCGGACGCTCCGAGGCGATCACTCGGGTCGGGGGGCTCACGGCATCGGCGAGAGCGAGCGGGTCTCTTCGACCAGCAGCTTCTCGAGCAGCGCGCCCACCATCGCGCGGCGATAGCGCGCGGTGCCGCGGTGATCGTCGATCGGCGCGAGCT
>JALYRN010000605.1 GCA_030855295.1 Myxococcota bacterium
GTGCAGCGCGCCGGTGATCCTCGGTGCGCTGCCCTCGAGGCGGAGCGCCGCGCGCGTGGTCTGCGCGGTGCGCTCGAGCAGCGGTCGACCCCGGTGCGAGGCGAGCGTGAGCGCGACGCGCTCGGCGCTCAGCGTCCCCTTGCCGCGTCCCACGGCGAGCGCGCGCAGACGAGCCTCGATCGGCTCCCGGAGGCGCACTCGGGTCGCGTCTCCCTCGACCTCGATGCGCACCCGCGGCGAGAGCGTGAGCTGCTCGGCGCGCCAATCCGAGAGCGTCGCGAGCCCGACGTAGAGCTGGGAGTGATCGTCGACGTCGATCTGGACGGCGCCGTCGTGGGCGCTCACCCCGAGGTGGAGCGCAGCCCGCACGCTCTCGAGCGCGAGCTCCTCGGCGGGCGCGCCCACCGCGTCGATCTTGGCCGTGAGCGCGACGTGCTCGAGCGCCCACCCCGAGCTCTTCGAGCGTCGCGCCAGACCGGACGCGTCGAGCCGCGCGCGACCCTCGAGCTCGAGCTCGGGCGCGACGTGCTCGAGGAGCGCGGCCCGGAAGCGCGCCGCGAGCGTCCACGCGATCGGAGAATGCTCGCCCGGCGCGCCGCGGACCGAGAGATCGACGCGATCGCCGGTCTGCGAGCGCAGCGACGCATCGATGCGTGTCTCGCCGGCGTTCTGGGTCGCGCGCGCGGTGAGCGCGTGCTCGCCGAGCGAGGAGCGGAGCGTCAGCGTTGCGCGCGCCTCCGCGAGCAACACGTCGCCCTCGAGCTCGATCGGAATCGCGCCGCCCTCGCGATCGATCACGATGCGCGAGCGACGCAGCTGCACGCGCGGAGGCGCCGCCTCGCCGCCGTCGCCGCCCACACCGAGCCGCGCGAGCGAGCTCGAGCGCAGCGCCTCCTCGTCGGGCGCGATCGTCCACTGCGCGCCGACCAGCGTGATCGACTCGACGTGGGCACCGAGGAGCCCGGAGGCGTCGGTGGTGATCTCGACCTCGTCGATCACGAGATCGGGCGCGAGGCGCAGCTCGCTCAGCGAGACGTGGCGCCAGCCGACGCCGTCGACCTCGAAGCGCGCATCGGGGAAGCCGCGCGCCGCGAGCTCGGTCGCGATCGCTCCTCGGACGAGCTCCGGGCCACCGAGGCCGAGCGCGAGCGCCGCCCCACCCACGACGAGCGCGAGGACGGTCAGGAAGACAGCGAGCAGGGGCGGGCGCATGGCAGCGCGCCAGCCTTCGCGTCCTCTTCGTCACGTCGCGTGCTCGCAAGGCGCATGGGATCAGGTCGTGAGGACACGGAGCGAGCCCTTCACGACGCCGTAGCCGCCCTCGGTGCGCAGCTCGCGCAGCGTGTCCTTCGACGTCGCGCGCGCCTCGAGCAGCGCGCGGTACGCGGCCACGAGCCGATGCACGTCGCCGGCGTGCTCGCGCACGAGCTCGATCCGGAAGCGACGCACCCCGCGCTCGCGCAGCTTGGGCACGAGGTCGGCGGCGCTCTGCGCCTTCGCGTGGAAGACGGTGTTGCGGCAGCCGACGTCGGCCTCGACCGGATGATCGACGCCGGTGCGATCCCGCAGCGAGAGCTGATGGCGATCGCAGGGGCGACCGCAGGTCCGGTGATCGCGTCCCTCGCTCAGCAGCGCCGCGATCACGCAGTGCTCCATGTGGAAGAGCGGCATCGGGTGGTGCAGCACGATCTCCGCGAAGGGCGCGAGGGCGGGATCGAGCAGCGTCAGCAGCTGCTGCGCGTCGAGATCGAACGAGGGCGTGAACGCGGCGAGACCACGCCCGAGGATCTCGGCAGCGGTCACGCGGTTCGTCACGTTCAGCGAGAAGTCACCGATGCGCTCGATGCCGTCGCTGGCGCGGGAAGCCTCGCGGAGGGCGCCGAGGCCTCGCACCAGGAGCGCGTCGGGCGCGAGCGTCGCGAGGAACTTGTCGATCTTCTCCTCACCCGGCTTGCGGATGCGCGGCGGAGCGAGCGTGAGGTGCAGCGGCGCGCCGCGGGCGCGCAGGGCTCGGGTGGCCTCGCCGGTGCCCTGGAGCTCGAGGAAGTCGAGCGTCACTCCGTCGGCGCCGGCATCGAGCGCGGCGTGGGCCTGGGCGAGCGTGCGGCAGAGGACGAAGAGACCGGCGCGCGGCGGGGCGCGATCCGGCAGCGCGGCGGCGCGCACGAGATCGCTCGCGGTGATCGAGGTGGTCGCGTGCGCGGCGTGACCGGCGGTCGAGAGGGCGTCGGTGAGCGCGCGGCGCGCGCGGTTGAGCGACGAGATCGGCAGGTGCGCGTTGCTCGGGATCGCGAGGTCGAGCGCGCGCAGCACGAACGGCGTCTCGCCGAGACGACCGAGCTGCTCGCGCAGACGCGCGTCGTCGAGCACGTGCTTGCTCGCGGGCTCGAGCGGGGCGTCGCAGAGCACGCGCGCTTCTTGTCCGCGCTCGGTCTTCGCGAGGATCGCGAGAGGTGCGCCGAGCTCGCCCTCGATGCGGAGATCGAGCGCGACGCGGTGGGGCTCGCGCTCGAGGCGGGTGAGCACCGCTCGCTCGCGGGCGGGATCGCTGGTCTTGAAGACGCGGCGGCCCGCGACCGCGCGCGAGGTGTCGACGTCGGGTCCGAGCCAGACGAGATCGCCGTCGATGTCCCAGATGCGCCCGCCGACCTCGCCCTCGCCGGCGCGCGCGCCCTCGATCAGCAGGCCTTCGCCGCGGGCGAGCGGCTCCGACGTGCGCAGCGCGATCCAGTCGCGACCGCGCGCGCGGCGTACGCCCTCGCAGGTGCCGAGCTCGAGGCCGCGGTGATCGCAGTTGCGGGCATCGACCAGGCGCTGGTGATCGACACCTCGAAAGAAGCCGGGACCGGAGCCGCGCGAGTAGGCCTGGAGCGCGTCGCGGCGGGGCTCGTCGAGCGCGTCGTCCTGGTCGGCGAGCGCGGCGCTGATCGCGCGGCGGTAGAGCGTGGTCGCGGCGCCGACGTAGTCGGGGCCCTTGAGGCGGCCTTCGATCTTGAGGGACGAGATGCCGAGCGCGACCAGCTCGGGGACGATCGCGCTCGCCTCGAGGTCCTCGGGGGAGAGGAGGTGCGCGCGATCGCCGAGGTCGCGCAGGACGCCGTCGACGACCAGGTCGTAGGGGAGGCGGCAGGCTTGGGCGCAGGCGCCGCGGTTCGCGCTGCGTCCGCCGAGGGCCTCGGAGGTGAGGCACTGTCCGGAGTACGCGATGCAGAGGGCGCCGTGGACGAAGACCTCGAGCTCGACGTCGGGGGACTGCGCGCGGATGGCGGTGATCTCGGCGAGGGAGAGCTCGCGGGCGAGGATGACGCGGGCGGCGCCGAGCTCGGCGGCGAGCTCGACCGAGCCGGCATCGGTGCACGTCATCTGCGTCGACGCGTGGAGATGCAGCGTCGGTGCGATCGCGCGGACGAGCCTCGCGACCCCGAGGTCCTGCACGATCACCGCGTCGACGCCGGCCTCGGCACAGGTACGGATCGCGCGCTCGAGGATCGGCAGCTCTTCCTCGAACACGAGCGTGTTGAGCGTCACGTACCCGCGCACCCCGTGCGCGTGGAGGAAGCGCATCGTGTCTGCGAGCTCGCCCGCGTCGAAGTTCGTTGCGCGAGCCCGCGCGTTGAACCCCTGCAGCCCGAAATACACCGCATCGGCGCCCGCGCGCACCGCCGCGCGCATCGCCTCCTGATCCCCCGCAGGAGCCAACACCTCCGGCCGTCGCACCGCCCATCCCTAGGGGGACAGGATCGAAGCCGCAAGGTGCCTGAATCATTGAGCTCCTGCGGACAGTCGTACAAACTGTCGAAAACCCCTGCAGAAACGTGGGCGCGTGCGAAAAGCCGTTGATATTTGATAGTTTGTACGACTGCCCGCAGGACGCTTGTAATTCCGCGTAGTTACGGCTTCGATCCTGTCCCCGCGGTTGCTCGCGGTTGACCAGCGGGCGCGCAGAGCGGACCTTCGCCGGCGCGTGCCCCTGAACGACGAGCGCGCCGCGCTGCTGCGCTGGTACGACGCGAGCGCGCGCGATCTGCCGTGGCGGCGAACCCGCGATCCCTACGCGATCTGGGTCTCGGAGATCATGCTCCAGCAGACGCGCGTGCCGACCGCGCTGCGCTACTACGACCGCTTCCTCGCGCGCTTCCCCGATGCGCACGCGCTGGCGGCGGCGAGCGAGGACGACGTGCTCTCGATGTGGAGCGGCCTCGGCTACTACCGCCGCGCGCGCCTGCTGCATCGCGGCGTGCGCGAGGTCGTCGCGCGATACGACGGTCGCGTTCCCGAGGACGCCGAGGCGCGCCGCGCGCTGCCCGGCATCGGGCGCTACACGGCGGGCGCGATCGGCTCGATCGCGTTCGATCGCGAGGAGGCGCTGGTCGACGGCAACGTCGCGCGCGTGCTCGCGAGGCTGCGCGGCATCGACACCCCGCTCGGTCGCGCCGACACCGAGTCGCGCCTCTGGAGCGAGGCCGAGTCGCTGGTGCGAGGTCCGCGCCCCGGCGCGCTCAACCAGTCGCTGATGGAGCTCGGCGCGACGATCTGCACGCCGTCGAGCCCGCGCTGCGAGCACTGTCCGGTCGCGGCGTCGTGCGTCGCGCGCGCCACCGATCGCACGGGCGAGCTGCCGATCGCG
>JALYRN010000606.1 GCA_030855295.1 Myxococcota bacterium
GCGCGCTGCACGCGCGCGGCGCCGTCGAGCCATGCGCGCAGCGCGGTCGCGATCGCCATCCCGTCCGGGAAGCGCGCGCTGGGATCGACCCGGAGCGCGCGCTCGCAGATCGTCCGCAGCTCCTCGGGGCCGCGCTCGATCGGCGGGTTCTCGCCGCGCGTCGCCTGCGACCACTGAGTGATCTGCGTTCCGCGTCGCGCGCGCTGCCCGTGCAGGATCTCGAACAGCACGAGCCCGATCGCGTACACGTCGGCGGCCGGGCCGACGTCGCGATGGGCACCGCGTGCCTGCTCGGGCGCCATGTACGACGTGGTCCCGAGGATGTCGCCGGGCTGGGTGGTGGACGCGTCGCCCTTCGGCCTCGCGCGCGTCTGCGGCACCGGATCGCCTGCGCGCCGCGCGACGCCCCAGTCGAGCACGAGCACCTCGCCGAAGCGCCCGACCATCACGTTGCTCGGCTTGAGATCGCGGTGCACCACGCGGCGCTCGTGCGCGTAGCCGACGATCTCCGAGATGCGCACGAGCACCTCGACGTGTCGGCGGAGCATCGTCGCGGGATCGATCGGATCGGTCGGCTCGTCGAGGATCTCGCGGAACGTCCGTCCGACGACCTCCTTCATCGCGAACCACGGCCGATCGTCCGGCAGCGTCCCACCGTCGAGCACCGGCACGATCCCCGGATGATCGAGCGACGCCGTCACGCGCGCCTCGTTCAGGAAGCGCTCGACCAGCCGCTCCGACTCGACGTGCTCCCACGCCAGCACCTTCGCGACGATGACGCGATCCATCGCGAGATCGCGCACGCGCCGCACCTCGCCCCATCCGCCCCGCGCGATCCTCCCGAGATCCTCGTAGCGCTCGGGAAACGGCACCAAGGACGCGAGCCGCTCGCCTGATCGAGCAGTCGCCTTCCCTCCGAGACGGGTCTTTGCGGTGCTCGGCGGCGCCGAGCCCCGACCGCGACCTGAGTCTTCCAACCTACGACCCCCGATCCGGCCGGCATCATACAGCGCGCGGCGTGGGTGGCGCGCGGCGAACCGAGCCTGCGCGGAAGTCGCCCGACGATCGTCGAGCTGACGAACGCCAGGCGTGTGCCCCCTTCGATCGCATGAAGCGGGTGTCGAAGGCGCGGTCGGCTCCGGGCCGCGACTCACTCGCCGCGCGACGAGTCTCGCTGGCTCATCCGCAGCGTTGCGTACAGCCCCGAGTCGCGAGACGAGTCGATCCCCGGATGCCCGCGCCCCCGCACGGACGCGCAAGCGCCGCGCTCCGCGACCGGCGATCGCCCCCTGTCGAGCGAATCAGAGACTGCTGAGATCGGGGCCATCGCACGTCGCGGTGTCGATGCGGGTATCGCTTCCTGGCGTGACGGGCCGCCCCGATCATCCGAAACGCCAGCGAGAGCATCCTGCTCACGACAGTCGCGTGAGCCCTTCGATCGCATCGAAGCCGGTGTCGAAGGACGCCAGCTGATCGAACGCGCCGTCGCGGTGAAGGGCGATCAGCAGGGCGTCGTTGAAGTTCAGCGCGCCGCTCGTCTCCTCGATGGTCGTCGTGACCGCGTCGAAGAGCCGCTCGCATGCTCCTCCGGTCCAGGTCAGCTCGCCCTGTTGGCGCCAGCGTCGAACCGCCGCGAGGAAGCGCGGCAGGTCGGGCGGGCTCACCTTGCGCTCTCGCGCCCGACGGCAGACGACCGAGACGGCCTCGCCGACGCAGACGTCGAGCAGGATGAGCGCGTGTCCGTCGTGCTCCAGGCGTTCGACGAGTGCGCGGGCACGGGAATGATGGACGTCGCCTGCGTCGAGGTACGCGACGAGGACGTTCGCGTCGAGCGCGACGTCAGCCATCGTAGAGGTGCTCGCAGTCCTCGACTGCGTCGCCGCCCAGCCGAACGACCCCGCGGGCGGCGCTCAGCGTCTGCCACGGCGCTCGGGTCCGTCCTGCGTCGCTCGAGGCGTTCGTCTCCGTGCTCCTGAGGAGACGATGAGCGAGCTCGGCGCGCTCCGTCGGCGGTAGCCGAAGTGCCTCGGCGAGGAGCTTCTCGGCGGCTCGGGTCACGACGGAAGTCTACGGTCGCCATCGCATCGCGGTCCAGCCGACGAGCCCGCGGATGGTGCGGGTCACGGGGGACGACGATGATCTCGTCGAGCACGTCGACGACATTGTGGCGCGTCGACAGCAGTGGGCGGCGCTTGCCCGGCGCGGCGAACGTGTACCAGCGAATCTCACCGCGGCGTGAGGAACTCATCCCAGCCTTCTGCGTCCCATCCGAGCCACTCGTCCTCGCTCCCCAGCTCGCCGGGCGAAACGGGCATTGCCGCGTACGCGTCCGCATCGCAGCGATGCGGGACTACGAGGACCGGCGCGCGCGGCTGCGTGTTGGAGCGCGCGCAGCGCGAGACCGTTCCTGAGCCCACCTTGGCGCGCCGACGCGAGAATCGCGCTTCCGGACGAGCGTGAATCGCTCAAACCCGGTCCTTCACCTGGAAGCGGATGCCCGCCTTCATCAGGCGCTCTCTCAGCCGATCGCCCATCGCGACTGCGGTGGTGAGCACGCCCGCGCGCTCGGGGAGGGTCGCGCGATCGTGTGCGAGGCAGAGCGCGGACTCGGAGACCATCTTCGCGGTCTCGTCGTAGCCGGGGTCGCCGCCGCTGACGGTGGTGATGACGCGGTGGCTCGCGTCCTCGCCGACGAAGGTGACCTCGAACCACGACTTCGATCGCTGCTCGGCGCTCGGGCCCTCGCCCTGCTTGCGCACGCGCTTGAGCAGCTCGCGCGTGGGCTTGGTCTGCGCGAGGACGGCGAGCGCGCCCACGCCCGCGACGCCCGCGACCGCCGTGCGCAGGGTGCGCACGCGCGCGAAGTGGCCGTAGCGGAAGTCGGGGCCGAAGACGTCGAGCTCGCGGGCGCTGCGCAGCACGACCTCGGGGTCGATCGTCGGCAGCGGCACCGCCCACGCGCCGACCTCCTGCGACCAGCGGATGCGGCGGGTCATGCCGCGCACCTTTCGATCGCTGGTCGGCGGTCGACGCTCGCGCTTCGGACGAGCGCCGCGGCGCATGCCGGCCATCGCGCCGATCGCGCTGTGCCAGGTGCCCCCCGAGAAGGTGCCGCGCGAGCGCACGTAGGCCTCGATCGTCATCCGCGCGCCGCGCGGGAGCTGCTGCGCGGTGTAGAGCGCGCCGAGGTCGTGCGGGATGCTGTCGAAGCCGCAGCAGTTGACGATGCGCACGCCGCGATCGCGCGCGCGATCGTCGAAGCGCGCGATCACCTCGTTGACGAACGAGGGCTCGCCGGTGATGTCCACGTAGTCGGCGCCGCCCTCGACCGCCGCCTCGACGACGGGGATGCCGTGCTCGGCGAAGGGACCGACCGTCGTCAGCACGACGCGCGTCGACTCCGCCATCGCGCGCAGCGAGCGCGGGTCGCCGGCGTCGACGACGCGCACCTCGCTCGGCGGGCAGCGCAGCGCGCCGAGGGCCTCGCGCACCGCGCTCAGCTTCCGCTCGTCGCGGCCCGCGATCGCCCAGCGCGTGCCCTCTGGAGCGTGCCGCGCGAGGTACTCGCACGCGAGGCCGCCGGTGAAGCCGGTCGCCCCGAAGACCACCACGTCGTGTGCTCGATCGTTCATGAGGCGCGCAGCATAGCGCGCGCTGCGCCTCACTCGTCGTCGGCGAACCTGACCTCGACGTCCTCGTAGCCGAGCGAGCGCACCAGCGACTCCACCGTCCTCGCCGCGTTGCCGCGCGCGCGGTCGAGGATGCCCGCCTCGATCGCGCTCGACTCGAGGGTGCGCTCGGCCTCGCGCCGCGCCTGCGACTCGAGGTGCTGCCCGCGCCGCGCGAGCATGTCGGTCCGGCGCGAGTGGACGAAGGTGCGCTCGTTGTCGAGGCGCGTCGTCAGCACCCGCGGCGGCGGCAGGGTGATGCGCGCGCGCCCCGCTTCCTCGTCGATCACGATCGCACCGTCGGCGAGCTCGGCGAGGTCGACGCCGGCGACGACGTCGGCCGCCGCGACCAGCAGGATCGAGTCCTCCGCCTCGACGAGGCCCCACACCCGCGACTGCGTGCTGGTGAGCTCGATGACGCGCTCCATGTGGTACTCGGCCGACTCGAGGCGCGCGAGGTCGCGCACCGCCGTGACGACGTCGGGGCCGCCGCGCACCGAGAGCGTCTCGGCCGGCGCGTCGGTGCCGCCCGCGAGTCGCCACACGAGCGTCGCGACCGCGCTGCCGATCGCGATCGCGAGCAGGGCGAGCAGCACCCGCGCGCCGACCTGGATGCCGCGCGGCATCTCGGCGCGCGGCTCACGGTCGGGGCTGGCAGGCTCGCTCATCCGCCGACTCTCGCCGATGCGGCGCCGCCGCGGAAGAGCGCTGTCGCGTCTACTGCGGCGAGTGGCCGGGCGCGCAGTGGTACATGCAGACGTAGACCTGCACCGGGCCGCTGGGGCACGGCACCTCGTAGAGGTCGACGACGTGCATGTCCATCATCGGATCGCCGGTGCCGGGGCCCGTCACGGTGTGCTGGCCGACGCTGCCCGAGCGAGCCGCCGCGCCCGCCGCGGGATCGCCGCCGAGCGGGTTGCTCCCGCCCGGACACTGGAAGTCGCGCGCGACGTAGAGG